>NZ_CAJQUD010000002.1:0-49380 GCF_907163205.1 Candidatus Accumulibacter sp. ACC007
CAGGAGCGCCACTTGCGCTGGTGGTTGGCGGCATGGGGGCCGAGGATCCTGCGGCAATGGTTTCTCGCGGTGACCCGCCTCAAGTGTCGCAAAGTCCTTACGCCGCGGAAGTTGGGGATTTGGGGCGTCCGCTGCTTTGCGCCACAGCTGCAGGCTTCCGTCCGCGGTAATTTTACCACCATAGGAAATGACGCCGCCACCTGTTAATCCGTGCCTCGGCTCCGCCCGCACTCTCGATCGCGCCGTGTGCTGGCCATGTGAGCTTGGCAGCGGTGCCCTGGGTCGTTGTGCTACTGACCGTGTCGAATGGCCGCTTCGGCCGCCCAGCGGCGCCGGGGCAGCCTGTTGGATTTCTGGTGCTACGAAATGCGTGTCTAAGAAGGACACCTCCAGGCAAAGCCGGTGGACGGCCCCGCGGGGCGAACGCGTCGCGCGCAGGAACTCGTGCCTCGGGGCTGACGCCGAGCCGGGTCGGTCACGCGGCGCGCCCCGAACCCAAGCTGAACACAATCGCAGGCAAGCGAGAGTTCGCCGTCCGAGCTGACGCCTACCTTGTGTTTTCCCGTCAGAACGGCTGCCCGCGAAGTCCGATGCTGGGAGCCGCTTCGATGAGTGCGTCCAGGCGCGCCGCCGCTGCGCCTTACTCCCTGCCCTCTGCTCTGATGCGTTGGTGGAGCGGCTGTCCCCAGGCATCGCTTAATAGTCCCGCCTTGGCGGTGGATCTCCCTTAGCCGGTCGACGCCATCGCTTGCAACTGAAGTCCGGCTAGCTTCGCTACCGACCTGGTGAATACTTCGCGGTCAGAACGCCAACCTGGCACAATGAATGCCGGCCGCCTAAGCCTGGCGATCGCCGCCGACAGCTCCTTCTAGCAGCGGGATCAACGTCTTGTTCGCGCACGGGGTCACCGGGGCACCCCCCGCCGTCGTCGATCACGCCGAGACTGCCTGCGACGCCAGTACATGGCGGGCACAAAGCCGTTGTCACCGGAGCCCTTTTCAGCACCTCCCCTTGCACACCGACATGCTACCGCCGCCGCAGCCGCATTCGGCGCATTGCCCGCGCCAAGGTCCGTCGGCTGTAATCAGAATCGCGGTGCTCGCGGCGCCCGAATTGACTTTCTCTCGCTTCGCGAACGCGCGACTTCAATGATCGTATTCGGACAGCTATCGGCTCCGTTGATATTACCCCTTGTTCTTCAAGGGGGCCCTGGTGGGGCCGTGAAAGCTCGGCGGCGCATTGCCGAGGCCGTCAGAGCGAGCCTGAAATGCAGCGCCTCGAGGCAGCGCGTCGAGCTCACGCCATGCGTGCCCGGCCGAGCTTTGCAGGCCGCCAGCGCCGGTCTCGCTCGCCGGAGCAGCGGCGCGACGCTGAGCCAGCGACAGCCCTGCGCCGTGGCGGAAAAAGCTTGTGGCCCTGGGCGAAGGCCGACCTGGGCCACGCTTCTGCGTATGTCTTTCTGGGCCGCCTTACGCTGCCGACACTTTTCTCGGGGGCCGCCAGGGGATTGCCCCCGGCGCCTTTCGCATCCTAAACAATCATACCCTGGGAGTGTTGCCGTGAGAGTGCTGTCATGAAACAGCTTCTGGCCACCGCCCTGCTGGCGGTCGCCTTTTCGGCCTTCGGCCACGGCGGCGAAGATCATGGCGCGCCGCCGCCAGCGCTCAGCCAGAGCGTCGCGCCACGGGCGAGTGCCGCCAGCGAGGAGTTCGAAGTCGTTGTTGCTCTCGAAGACCGGAAACTGGTGATCTATGTCGATCGCTTCGCCAGCAACGAGCCGGTGGCGGACGCCAGGGTCGAGGTCGAGGCGAGCAGCGTGCAGGGTCTGGCCAGCGAGACTTCGCCCGGCACCTACGTCATCGAGCTCGCCGCTGGCCTTCCCGCGGCCAGGCATCCGCTGACCATCAGCATCGAGACCGGCGACAGTGCGGATCTGTTGTCGTTGCTGCTCGACACGTCACGGCCGGCGAGCACCGTTGCGGCACACAGCCATGAGTGGAGCGAGTGGGCGGTGTGGGTCCTGGCCGCCGTGCTGCTGCTTGCCGGCGCCGCCTTGCTCCTGCGCCGCCGCCGGCAACGCAGATGATTGCGAAGAGGAAAACGATGCCCTTGCACAGAATTCTCGCTGCCGCCGCGCTGGCTTGTTCTGCCAGTGCGGTGCTGGCGCATGGCGACGAGGATCATGGCCAGGACAGCAAAGCGGTCACACCGGTGCCGGTCAGCGCGCCACGCGACGGCGCCACGACGAGCATGCGCCCTGCCGCGTCGCCACAGCGCCTGCCCGATGGCAGCCTGTTCGTGCCCAAGCCGTTGCAGCGGCAGATCGGCCTGCGCAGCCAACGAGTCGAGATCGGACCGCTCTCCGCGACGATCGAACTCAATGGTCAGGTGATCGCCGACCCGGAGACCGGCGGCCGCGTGCAGGCGACGTTCGCCGGGAGCGTCGAACCGGGGCCCAAAGGCATGCCCTTCGCCGGCCGAAAAGTCACCCGGGGCGAGATCGTGGCCTACCTGCGCCCGGTCAGCAGCGCCATCGAACGCGGCAACCAAAAAGAGCAACAGGCCGAATTGGCGGGCCAGTTGGCCATTGCCGACGCGCGCGTACGACGGCTGGAAGCGCTTGAAGGGGCGGTGGCACACAAGGAAATCGAAGCGGCGCGCATTGAACGCGGCGCGCTGCGCAAGCGTCTGGCCGCCACCAGCGCCAGCATCGACAGCGCCGAGCCGCTGCGCGCGCCGGTAGCGGGCGTGATCAGCGCCAGCCGCCTGGTCGCCGGTCAGGTCGTCGATGCCAAGGAAATCCTCTTCGAGATCATCGACCCATCACGCCTGGCGGTCGAGGCGCTGGCCTACCAGGCCGGCATCGGCGCGACGCTGATTTCTGCCAGTGCCCTCTCCGAGCAAGGCGCGCTGGAGCTTCGCTTCGTCGGCGGCGGACGACAGATGCGCGAGCAGGCGCTGCCGCTGCTGTTCCGCATCGTCACGCCGAATGCCATGGTCGCCGTCGGGCAACCCGTCAAGGTGATCGTTCGCACGGCGCACGAGATCGAGGGCGCGGCCGTGCCGCGTTCGGCGCTAACCCGCGTCGGTGCCGGCGAGACGGCGGTCTGGGTGCGCACCGACGCCGAACGCTTTGTAGCCCGCCGGGTGCACCCGCAAGCGCTCGACGCGAACCACGTTGCGATCAGCGACGGCCTGCACCACGGCGATCGCGTGGTCATCGAGGGCGCCGGCCTGCTGTCGCAGGTACGCTGAGATGTTCGAACTGATTATCCGCGCCAGCCTCAAGCAGCGGCTGATCGTCGTCGGCGTCTCGCTGCTGCTGGTCATCTATGGCGCGATCACGCTGCGCCAGATGCCGGTCGATGTCTTTCCCGACCTCAACAAGCCAACGGTGACGCTGATGACCGAAGCCGGCGGTATGGCGCCGGAAGAAGTCGAGCAGCTGGTGACCTTTCCGATCGAATCCGGGATGAACGGCATGCCGGGCGTGACGCGCGTGCGCTCGGTCTCGGGAATCGGCCTGTCGATCATCTACGTCGAGTTCGAGTGGGGTTCCGACATCTACCGCAACCGGCAGCAGATCGCCGAACGCCTCAATTTGGTGCGCGATCAGTTGCCGCCGGGGATCGTCCCGCAGCTCGGACCGATCTCGTCGATCATGGGCGAGATCCTGCTGATCGCCATCCCCGCCGACCCCGCCAGGATCAGTCCGATGCTCGTTCGCGAATACGCCGACTGGGTGATGCGGCCACGCCTGCTGACCATCCCGGGCGTCGCCCAGGTGATTCCGATCGGCGGCGAAGTGCGTCAATACCAGGTCGAGCTGCGCCCCGCACAGCTGCAGGCGCTGGGCGTCGAGCGCGAGAAACTGGAAGCCGCGCTGCGTGATTTCGGGGCCAACACCAGCGGCGGCTTCCTGGACGTGCACGGCCGCGAATACCTGATCCGCCAGATCGGTCGCAGCTCGCGCATCGAGGATCTGCAGAACCTGGTGGTCACCGTCAGGAACGGCCAGCCGATCGTCCTCAAGCAGTTGGCCGACGTCAAGGTGGCGCCGGCGATCAAACGCGGTGACGGCAGCTTCCAGGGCAAGCCGGCGGTGATTCTGTCGGTGCAGAAGCAGCCCGCTGCGGACAGCGTGCTGCTCACTCGCGAGGTCGAGAGCGCCATCGCCGAACTCGCCAGGAGCCTGCCCGAAGGGTTCGAAGCGCCGTCGTTCCTGTTCAAGCAGGCCGATTTCATCGAGCACTCGGTGAATAACGTCGAGGAGGCGCTGCGCGATGGCGCCATCCTCGTCGCCGTCATCCTCTTCCTGTTCCTGCTCAACGTGCGCACGACGATCATTTCGCTGATGGCCATCCCGGTGTCGCTGCTCGCCACGGCGCTGGTCTTTCGCTACTTCGGCCTGTCGATCAACACCATGACCCTTGGTGGCCTGGCCATTGCCATCGGCGAACTGGTCGACGACGCCGTGGTCGGCGTCGAGAACGTCCTGCGTCGCCTGAAGCTCAACCGAGAGGCCGGCACGCCACGCCCGGTCGTCGAGGTGATCGCCGCGGCCACCCTGGAAGTGCGCTCGGCAATCGTCTACGCAACGGTGATCATCGTCCTGGTCTTCGTGCCCCTGTTCGTCCTGCCCGGTATCGAGGGGCGCCTGTTCACGCCGCTCGGCGTCGCCTACATCGTTTCCATTCTGGCCAGCATGATCGTCTCGGTGACGCTGACGCCGGTGATGGCCTACTACCTGCTGCCGCGCATGAAGCAGCTGCATGCCGGTGACAGTCCACTGGTGATCTGGCTCAAGCGTGCCGACGCGCGCCTGCTGCACTGGTCCTTCCCGCGTGTGCGCGGCCTGTTGATCGGCGCGCTGCTGCTGGTGCTGGTCGTCGCTGCCAGCGTACCGTTTTTCCCGCGCTCCTTTCTGCCGCCCTTCAACGAAGGTACGCTGACCGTCAATGTGCTGCTCAACCCGGGTACCGCGCTCAGCGAATCGAACCGCATCGGCACGCTCGCCGAGCAGGTGGTCGCCGAGGTTCCCGAGGTGACCAAGGTCGGCCGACGGACCGGGCGGGCCGAACTCGACGAACACGCCGAGGGCGTGCACTACACCGAGATGGACGTCGACCTCAAGGCGTCCGATCGTGGCCGGGCAGAGATCATTGCCGACATTCGCCAACGTCTCGCCACGCTGCCAGCGGTTTCCAACGTCGGGCAGCCGATCTCGCACCGGCTCGATCACCTGCTCTCGGGTGTGCGTGCCCAGATCGCGCTGAAGATCTACGGCGACGACCTCGACACCTTGCGCGCCCTGGCCGCCGACTTGCGCGGGCGGCTGGCGCAGATTGCCGGCGTGACCGACCTGCAGATCGAGAAACAGGTGCTCATCCCGCAAGTGAAAATCCACCTCGACTACGAGCAGGCGGCGCGCTACGGCGTCGCGCCCGGCAATCTCCTGCGCAGCCTCCAACAGATGATCGAAGGCGAGCGGATCACCGAGATCGTCGAGGGCAACCGTCGCTTCGACCTGCTGGTTCGCCTGCCGGAAAGCGCGCGCGGGCCGCAGGCGCTGGCCAATCTGTTGATCGAAACGCCGACTGGCCACGTGCCGCTGTCGAAAGTCGCCAGCGTCGAGGAAAGCGATGGCCCGAACCAGGTCAGCCGCGAGAATTCGCGGCGCCGCATCGTGCTTTCGGCCAACACCGACGGCCGCGACATGTCGCAGGTCATCGCCGACATCCGCAGCGAACTCGCCGCCAAACCGCTGCCCGACGGCTATTTCACCGCGCTTGAAGGGCAATTCCAGGCGCAGGAACAGGCCGCGCGACTGATCAGCGTGCTCGCGACGATCTCGCTGACGATGATCTTCATGGTCCTCTACAGCCGCTACCGTTCGACCGCACTGACGCTGATCATCATGGGCAACATCCCGCTGGCGCTGGTCGGCAGTGTTATCGCATTGTGGATTTCCGGGCAACCGCTGTCGGTCGCCGCACTGGTCGGCTTCATCACCCTGACCGGCATCGCCACGCGCAACGGCATCCTCAAGATCAGCCACTACATCAATCTGTGCGTCTTCGAAGGCGAGACCTTTGGCCAGCACATGATCGTCCGCGGTTCTCTGGAGCGTCTGACGCCGGTGCTGATGACCGCGCTGGTGGCGGCCTTCGCGCTGCTGCCGCTGTTGCTCTCGGCCGATGCGCCGGGCAAGGAAGTGCTGCACCCGGTGGCGGTGGTGATCTTCGGCGGGCTGATCAGTTCGACTCTGCTCGATACGCTGCTGACGCCGCTGATGTTCTGGAGGTGGGGAAAACCGGCGCTGGAGCGCCTGCTGGCCGCCGCTGAAGGCGAAAGTTTCTGAACCTGTTGCAGGCAAACTCACCCGGGGCCGGCCGGGTGGCCGAGCAGACGCGCTTCACGCCGCTGGCGGCGAGCCAGCAGGAGTGCAGATTTCCGCCGCAACGATCACCGGCGCGAGCAGGCAAAGCCGCAGACGGGCGTCGCCCTGGCTTGCCGGAATCGCCAGCGATCATTCGCCGGCGACGTTCCCCCAGCGCGGAAGCAGCGCATGCGGGACGCGCAGTTGATCGAGGATGCGGGCAACGACGAAGTCCACCATGTCCTCGACCCGCTGCGGGTGGTGATAGAAGCCGGGGTTGGGCGGCAGGATGACCGCTCCCGCCCGCACCAGGCGCAGCATGTTCTCGAGATGGATGGCGGAGAGCGGCGTTTCACGCGGGACCAGAATCAGCTTGCGGTTTTCCTTGAGGACCACGTCCGCCGCCCGCTCGATCAGCTTGCTGGCCAGTCCCTGGGCAATCGCCGCCAGGGTGCCCATCGAGCACGGGCAGACGACCATCGCGTCGGGCGGGTTGGAACCGCTGGCCACCGGCGCAAACCACTCTTCGCGCCCGTACACTTCGAGCCTGCCGGGGAGGGCCCGATAGCGTTCGCGCAATGCTGCCTGGGCATCGCTGGCACGGGCTGGCAGGTCCAGCGCCATTTCCTGCCTGGCGACGATCTGCGCGACCTGCGAGTAGAGCAGCTGGACGCGGCAATCGGCGGCCAGCAGGCATTCGAGCAACCGCACGCCGTAGGGCATTCCGGAGGCGCCGGTAAAGGCCAGGCAGATGGTTTCAGGCATTTTCGACCTCGGTTTCATTCGCCGACAGTTCGGCGAGCAGGCGCGTCGCAAGCAGGCCGTTGATGATACCGAAGACGAGCGCGGCGACGGCGAAAAACGGGACCATCAGAAACAGGCCATTGTGCGGAATCAGCCACAGTCGAGCGAGCACGAGTTGGCCGCCGATGTGCGCGAACGCCGCCAGGATGCTCCAGCTGACCGGGCCGAACCAGCGGCTCGGCAGGCGATGGGCCGCGGCCAGCGTGAGCAGGCTGAACAGTGCCCCGGTGAGGCTCATGAAGAAGCCGGGGGAAAGGAAGTAGCCGAGCAGCAGGCCGCCGGCAAAGACCCGCAGGCCGGTGACCCAGGCGGCAGCCGTCCAGCCGTAACGTGCCAGGACAATCAGCGTGACGATGTTCGCCAGCCCGGGCTTGACCCCCGGCAGGGGCAGCGGGATCGCCGCGTCGATCAGCGACAGCCCGATCGCCGCCGCCGCAAGTTGTGCGATGCGGTGATCCTCCGGCGTGGCGATCAGGCGTATCAGCTGCCGCTCCTCGCACCGCTGCGGCGGCAAGGCGGCGGCCATGCCGCCGCGCCTGGCAAGCTCGCTGCGGCTTTCAGACGAGCTTCACCGAGAGCTCGCCGACACCGGCGACCCCCGCTTCGAGAAAATCGCCGCGTTGCACCTTCGATACGCCGGCCGGCGTGCCGGTGAAGATCAGGTCGCCTGGCGCCAGCGCGACATAGGTCGACAGATTGGCGATCACTTCGGCGACCTTCCACGACATCTGTTCAAGATCGCCGTTCTGCCGCAGCTGGCCATTGACCGTGAGCCAGATCGCGCCGCGTTCCGGATGGCCAATGCTGGCCAGCGGCTGGATCGCCCCAATCGGTGCGCTTTGATCGAAACCCTTGGCCATGTCCCACGGATGCCCTTTCTCCTTGGCTGCGCGCTGCAGGTCGCGGCGGGTCAGATCAAGACCGACAGCGTAGCCGAAGACCCACTCGAGGGCCTTTGCCGGCGAGATCGCTGCACCGCCACCGGACAGCGCGACCACCAGTTCGACCTCGTGCTGGAGATCGCTGGTTGCCGGTGGATAGTGGACCTCGCGGACCTCGCTGCCGCCGGACACCAGCGCGTCGGCGGGCTTGCTGAAGAAGAAAGGCGGCTGGCGACCGTCGGCGCCCATTTCGGCGGCGTGAGCGGCGTAATTCTGCCCGACGCAGTAGATGCGGCGAACCGGGAAGAGGGCGTCGCTCCCCGTGACGGGGACGCTCACCTGTGCGGCGGGCGGAAAAACGTAAGCCATGTTTGCTCCTTGTGGTTGAGGGTTTCAGACCGGGTTGTCGAGGTCGACGAAATGACAGTCGAGGCCGAAACGTTCGGCCAGGTGTGCGGCCAGCGCCTGTACGCCGTAGCGTTCGCTGGCATGGTGGCCGGCAGCCAGGTAGGCAACGCCGGACTCGCGCGCCAGATGTACCGTCTGCTCGGAGATTTCGCCGCTCAGGTAGAGGTCGACGCCGAGCGCGATGGCTTCTTCGAAGAGCCCCTGCGCTCCGCCGGAACACCAGGCGACGCGCCTGACCAGGCGCTCGCCGTCGCCGATGAGCAAGGGCGTGCGCTGCAGCTCGTCGCCGACTCGCTGGGTGATCGCGGCAACGCTGTCCGGCTTCTCGAGGCGTCCGTGCCAGCCGATGTCCTGCTCGCCGAAGCGGCCTTCGGGCAACCAACCGAAGCGCCGGGCAAGCTGCGCGTTGTTGCCGAACTGCGGATGGCTGTCGAGCGGCAGGTGATAGGCGATCAGGTTGATGTCATTGTGCAGCAGGGTGCGCAGGCGGGTTCTGCGCAGGCCGGTGACGCGACCGTCTTCGCCGCGCCAGAACCAGCCGTGATGGACCAGGATGGCGTCGGCGGCACGCGCGACGGCGACGTCGAGCAGCGCCTGGCTGGCGGTGACGCCGGCGACCAGGGTCCGGATCTCAGGCCGTCCTTCCACTTGCAGTCCGTTTGGGCAATAATCCCTGAAGCGCCCTGCGTCCAGGATCTCGTCCAGGTAGCGTGTCAATTCCTCGCGTTTCATTCACTGGCTCCGGTTTCGCCCATGCGCAGGCTCTGGCTGATTTTTGCACAAACGGTGACCTTTGGTGTCGCCGTTCTCTTCGTGGTCAGTACCCTCAAGCCGGAATGGCTGGGCAAGGCGCCGGTTTTCGGTACCAGTATCGTTGCCCTGCAGGAGTCGGCCACGGCGGGGGATGCGCCGCCGCTGGTGGCGCCTTCGTATCGCCAGGCGGCGAAGAAGGCACTGCCGTCGGTGGTGCATATCTTTACCTCGCAGAAGATCACGGCACGCCGTCATCCGCTGTTCGACGACCCGGCGTTCCGGCACTTCTTTGGCGAAGCTCCGGAAGGGGATGGACCGAGCAGTTCGGGCCTGGGCTCGGGAGTGATTGTCAGCGCCAACGGCTATGTTCTCACCAACTACCACGTCGTCGAAGCGGCCGACCAGATCGAGGTCGCGCTCAGCGACGGCCGCAACCTGAACGCGCGCATCGTCGGTAGCGACCCCGAGTCCGACCTTGCAGTGTTGCAGATCACGCCGGCGAACGGACAGGCGCTGGTCTTGCCGGCGATCACCCTCGGGCAGATGGACGATGTCGTGGTCGGCGACGTGACCCTGGCCATCGGCAACCCCTTCGGCGTCGGTCAGACCGTGACCATGGGCATCATCTCGGCCCTCGGACGCTCGCACCTGGGGATCAATACCTTCGAGAATTTCATTCAGACCGATGCCGCAATCAATCCCGGCAATTCGGGTGGCGCGCTGGTGGACAGTCGGGGCAACCTGATCGGCATCAACACGGCCATCTACTCGCGTTCCGGTGGCTCGCTCGGGATCGGTTTTGCCATCCCGATCTCGATTGCGCGCAGCGTCATGGAGCAGATCATCGAGACGGGTACCGTCACGCGTGGCTGGATCGGCGTCGAAGCGCAGGAAATCACCGTCGATCTCGCCGAGTCCTTCGGCCTGCCCGATACTCGCGGCGCACTCATCGCCGGCGTCCTGCGGGGTGGGCCAGCCGATGCCGGGGGGATAAAGCCGGGAGATATCCTGCTCGCCGTCGCCGGTCGAGCGGTCGAGGACCCGCACGGGATGCTCGACCTGATCGCCGGCCAGAAGCCTGGCGAAACGGTCCGCTTCCAGTTGCGTCGCCAGAACAAGCTGTTCGATACCATGGTCAAGATCGGCAAGCGCGCACCGCAGAGCCGCGAGACGACTAGCGGTCATGACATGTCGAGATACCCCAGACATTGAAAGTCACGACTGCCCCCTCTCACGTGCAGTGCGCATTCCGGCTTGCACGCCGGAATCGTTCGACGGGCAGGGAGCATGCTCCCTGAATTCCCCGCCTCACCTCCGGCCCTTCTCCCGCAGGGGGAGAAGGGAGTTCGTGAGTCGCTTGCGCGACTTTCACATTAAACAGGAAGGCGGGACATGTGCCAATTGCTGGGCATGAACTGCAATGTGCCGACCGACATCTGCTTTTCATTTGCCGGATTCCAGGCGCGTGGGGGTGCCACCGACGTGCATTCGGACGGCTGGGGGATCGCTTTCTTTGAAGGTCGCGGCACGCGGGTCTTCCTCGAGCCGCTGGCGTCGTGTTCCTCGCCGCTGGCCGGCGTTGTGCGCAGCTATCCGATTCACTCGGAAAACGTCATCGCGCACATCCGCAAGGCGACGCAGGGCATCGTCGCGCTCGAAAACACGCATCCCTTCATGCGTGAACTCTGGGGTCGCTACTGGATTTTTGCGCACAACGGCCACCTGCCCGACTTCGCTCCCGAACTCGACGGGAGTTTCACGCCGGTTGGCGATACCGACAGCGAGCGTGCCTTCTGCTGGTTGCTGGAGAATCTGCGGCGGCGTTTTGCCAGTCGTCCGCCCAGTCAGGCGCAGTTGTTCGAGACCCTGCATGAGCTGACCCTGGAAGTCGGCGCGCTGGGCGCGTTCAACTTCCTGCTGTCGAACGGCGATTGCCTGTTTGCGCACTGCTCGACCAGGCTGAGCTACATCATTCGCCAGGCGCCGTTTGCCGTCGCGCACCTGAGCGACCAGGATTTGAGCATCGACTTCAGCGACGTCACGACGCCCGATGACCGCGTGGCCGTGATCGCCACCGTGCCGCTGACCGACAATGAGTCGTGGACGACGATGCCCAGCGGCAGTCTTTGGCTGTTCGAAGAGGGCGCTCCGGTTACCCATCGCTTGACCGTCGCCGGGCCGCAGCCAGCGGGCGCCTGAAATCGCCCGTGGTCAGGCGGTGGTGATGCAGGTGGCCGTGGCGGCGTTGCGCTTCAGGCGTCCGGTTTCTGGTCTTGCGGTCGCGCTCCGAGATCGGCGACGGCCTTGTTCATCTCGTCGCGGCTCAGCGCTGTCCATTCGCCGCTGCTTGTCGGGTCAGCTTCCTGCTCGTCCGGCGTCTCCTGACGTGCTGCTCGTCGGGTGACGAAGCGCGCCAGTATCAGCCCGAGTTCGAAAAGCAGGCACATCGGAATGGCCATCATCAACTGTGAAATGACATCCGGCGGCGTAAAGACTGCGGCGACGACGAAAGAGCCGACAATCACGTAGGGACGCCATTCCTTCAGTTTGGCGAGATCGACGATGCCGGCATAAACGAGGACGACAACCAGCACCGGGACCTCGAAGGTGACGCCAAAGGCGATGAAGGTGGTCATGACGAAGGACAGGTACTTCTCGATGTCGGTCATCCAGGCGACGCCTTCCGGCGCCACTTTGGCCATGAAGCCGAAAACTGTCGGAAAAACCAGAAAATAGGCGAAGGCCATGCCGACGAAGAACAGGAAGACGCTCACCCCGACCAGTGGCAGGGCCAGCTTCTTCTCGTGGGCGTAGAGGCCCGGGGCGATGAAAGCCCAGATCTGATAGAGGACGTAGGGCAGGGCGATCAGGAAAGCCACCATCAGCGCCACTTTCATGGGCACCAGGAAGACACCGATCACGTCGGTGGCAATCATCTGCCCACCCAGTGGCAGTTTGGCCAGCAAGGGTTGTGCGAGCAGCGAATAGAGTTCCTTGGCCCAGGGGAACAGACCGACGAAGACGATGCCGATGGCGATCAGCGCGCGGATCAGGCGGCCACGCAGCTCAACTAGATGCGAGAGGAATGAGTCTCCGGTTTCTTCGTCCATCGTTTGATCAGACCGTTGCCGCTGGCTTGTCGGGCCCGCCGGCTGCGTTCGTCGCCGGGGTCGCCGTGCCGGCCATGGCCGGCTGCGTCGGCTCGGGTGACGGGGCCAGGCTCGGCTGAGGGCTAGTGGCTGGGGTGCCCGCGTCGCCGCTGACCGCCTGCGCGGTATGGGTCATGGCCTGGCGCGCGGCCTGCATTTCGCCGCTCAGCGACTGCTCGACGCTGCGCGCGGAATCCTGGATCTCGGTGCGCAGTTTTTTCAGTTCGTCGAGCTGGATTTCGCGATTGATGTCCGATTTCACGTCGCTGACGTAACGTTGGGCGCGTCCGAGCAGGTGCCCGGCCGTACGCGCCACTTTCGGGAGCCGCTCTGGACCGATCACCACCAGGGCGACAACCCCTATGAGGATCATCTCGGTAAAGCTGATATCAAACATTGGCCGCCGGTGATTGAGTAAGCGATGAGAAATGCCCCGTGCAGGTGGTCGTCAGGTGACCCTTGGCTGACGCGCTCACGCCGCTGGCGCCTCGGCTAGCTCTTGGTTTTTTCGCGGACCTCGCCCTCGATGGTTTGCGCGTCGTTGACCTGTTGAGCGGCTTTCTGCTGGGGTGGTGGTGCGCTATCGGCAGTGGCCTGATCCTCGCCGGTCGCTTCCTTGATGCCTTCCTTGAAACCCTTGACCGCACCGCCGAGGTCGGAGCCCAGTCCGCGTAGCTTCTTGGTCCCGAAAACCAGCAGGACGATGACCAGAACGATCAACCAGTGCCAGATGCTGAAAGAACCCATGTCAGGTCTCCATTAAGATGAAATACGGCGGGGAGTCGTCCACTGCCGCCGACGCGGAAGCGGCGTTCGCGGCTCGCCGTCAGGCTCGCTTGAGCATCGGCCCGACTGGTTCCGGCCCACCAACGATATGTGCGTGCAGGTGCTGGACTTCCTGATGACCGATAGTACCGGTGTTGATGATCAGCCGGAAACCATCCGGGCTACCCTGCTCGCAGGCCAGGCGGTTGGCGATGGCCAGAATTCTGCCGAGGACGGGCAGATCGGTCTCGGTGGTGCTCGCCAGCGACGTGATGTGCCGCTTCGGAATCACCAGGATATGCACCGGACGAGCCGGCTTGATGTCGTGGAAAGCAAGGACCTCGTCGTCTTCGTAGACCTTGCGCGCCGGGATCTTGCCGGCGACGATCTTGCAGAACAGGCAGTCATCCATGGCTCAACTCTTCCTCGACTTCTTCTCGTCGATTCCCGAGACGCCCTCGCGGCGCCGCATTTCCTGCAGCACATCTTCGATCGACAGGCCGTAGAAGGCGAGCAATACCATCGTGTGGTAGAGCACGTCGGTCGACTCCCAGACCACGTGCAAGCGGTTGCCTTCCTTGCCAGCCATGATCAACTCGGCGGTTTCTTCGCCGATTTTCTTGAGGATCGCATCCGGTCCCTTGGCCATCAACTGTGCCGTGTAAGAGGTTTCGGGGTCTGCCTTGCGGCGTGCAAGCAGCGTCTCTGAGATCCGGTGCAGCATGTCCATGTTCATTTACCGTAGATTTCCCTGGGATCCTTGAGCACCGGGTCGACCGCCGCCCACATTTCCCCCTGCAGTTGATAGAAAAAACAGCTCTCGCGACCTGTGTGGCAGGCGATTCCCCCCGTCTGGTCGATCGCCAGCAGCAGCACATCGCCGTCGCAGTCGGTACGAATCGAGCGCACGCGTTGCGCATGACCGGATTCTTCGCCCTTGCGCCACAGCCGCTTTCGAGAACGCGACCAGTATACCGCGCTACCGCTGTTTACCGTTTCCTGCAGCGATTGCCGATTCATGAAGGCGAACATCAGGACCCGACCGCTGCTGGCGTCCTGGGCAATCACCGGAAGCATCCCCTGCTCGTCCCACTTGAGGGCGTCCAGCCAGTCTTGAGCGGGGTCCAGATCACTCACAGGCGGACCTCGATCCCCCGCTCGCGCATGTACGTCTTGGCCTCATGAACGGTGAACTCGCCAAAGTGGAAGATGCTCGCTGCCAGAACGGCGTCGGCGCGGCCCTCGCTGACGCCGTCGGCGAGATGCTGCAGATTGCCAACGCCACCACTGGCGATCACCGGGATGTCGACGGCGTCGGACACGGCGCGGGTCAGCGGCAGATCGAAGCCGTAGCGGGTACCGTCGCGATCCATGCTGGTGAGCAGGATCTCGCCGGCGCCGAGCTGTTGAACGCGGCGCGCCCAGGTGATGGCGTCGATGCCGGTATTCCTGCGCCCGCCATGGGTGAACACCTGCCATTCTCCCGGCGCCACCTGTTTGGCGTCGATGGCCACGACGATGCACTGATTTCCGACCTTGGCCGACGCGTCGGCGACCAGGTCCGGGTTTTCGACGGCGGCGGTATTCATGCTCACCTTGTCTGCGCCCGCATTCAGCAAGCGGCGGACGTCGGCAACCGAGCGCACGCCGCCACCAACGGTCAGTGGAATGAAGACCTCCGCTGCGCAGGCCTCGACGACGTGCAAAATGATGTCGCGCTGATCCGACGAGGCGGTGATGTCGAGAAAAGTGATTTCGTCGGCACCCTGCTGGTCGTAGCGGCGAGCAATTTCGACCGGGTCACCGGCATCGCGCAATTCGACGAAATTGGTGCCCTTGACGACGCGGCCGGCGGTCACGTCAAGGCAGGGAATGATGCGTTTGGCCAGGCCCACGGTCAGTCAGCGCCTGGATCTTGCCAGTTGGCGGCGAGCTCAGGCATTTGCCGCCCGGTCGGCTTCCGCCTGGGCCACGGCAAAGTCCAGCGAGCCATCGTAGATGGCGCGGCCGGCAATGGCAGCGCTGATGCCTTCCTGCTCGACCGCACAAAGCCGCCGGATGTCGTCGATGCTCGACAGGCCGCCGCTGGCGATTACCGGGATCAGGAGCGCCTGGGCAAGTTTTACCGTGGCCTCGATATTGATTCCGGAGAGCATGCCATCGCGACCGATGTCCGTGTAGATGATCGCTTCGACACCGTAATCCTCGTACTTCTTCGCCAGGTCGATGACGTCGTGCCCGGTCATCTTGGACCAGCCCTCGACGGCCACCTTGCCGTCGCGGGCGTCGATGCCGACGATGATGTGGCCGGGGAAGGCGCCGCAGGCGTCATGCAGGAAGCCCGGATTCTTGACCGCCGCGGTACCAATGATCACATAACTGACGCCATCGTCGAGGCAGCGTTCGATGGTGTCGAGATCGCGAATGCCGCCGCCAAGCTGGATGGGAATATCGTCGCCGACGGCCTGAACGATTTCCTTGATCGCACTCTCGTTTTTCGGCTTGCCGGCAAACGCGCCGTCGAGGTCGACCACGTGCAGGCGCCGCGCGCCTTGTGCAAGCCAGTCCCGAGCCTGCTCGCCGGGAGAACTGGAGAAGACGGTCACCTGGTCCATCAGGCCCTGTTTGAGCCGGACGCACTGTCCGCCTTTGAGGTCAATCGCGGGGATAATCAACATGTCGGAAGAATCTGTGAAGTGAGTTGAGACGAGGGTGGGCAGGGCGCCAGAAGCCGAGAGACCAGGGCTCGGTCAAGGATTCCAGGCGACGAAGTTGGCCAGCAGGGTGAGCCCGTCAACGGCGCTCTTTTCCGGGTGGCACTGAATGGCGAAGATATTATCCCGAGCCACCGCACTGGTAAAGGGTATGCCGTAGGTGGTGGTGCCGACGACATAGTCGTCGTCGAGGGGTTCGACGAAGTAGCTGTGCACAAAATAGAAGCGTGCGCCGTCGTCAATCCCTTTCCACAACGCGTGCTGTCTGGCGTGCCTGACCTCGTTCCAGCCCATGTGCGGCACCTTGAGCTTGCTGCCCGTCGCGTCGAACATTTTTTCGGCGGGGAAATGGTGCACGCCGCCGGCGATCAGGCCCAGGCCCGGCACATCGCCTTCGTCGCTATGGTCGAAGAGCATTTGCTGGCCGATGCAGATGCCCAGGAAAGGCTTGTTGCGGGCGGCTTCGAGCACCGCTGCGCGCAAGCCGCGGGTCTCAATCTCGCGCATGCAGTCCGGCATCGCGCCTTGGCCGGGGAAAACCACGCGTTCGGCGGCAGTGACCTCGGCCGGATCCGACGAGACCAGCACCTGACGGCCATCGGCGACGTGGGCCAGCGCTTGCCAGACCGAACGCAGGTTGCCCATCCCGTAATCGATGACGACGATCGCTCCCTTGGCTGCGGCGACCGCGACCATCAGAGCGTGCCCTTGGTCGACGGGATGCTGGCGCCGGCGCGGGGATCGCTCTCGACGGCGGCGCGCAGGGCTCGACCGAAGGCCTTGAACACCGTTTCCGCCTGATGGTGCGCATTGTCGCCACGCAAATTGTCGATATGCAGGCTCAGCAAGGCATGATTGACCAGGCCCTGGAAGAACTCATGTATCAGATCGACGTCGAAGGCGCCAATCATCGCGCGCTTGAAATCGACATGAAACTCGAGGCCTGGCCGGCCGGAGAGGTCGATCACGACGCGCGAAAGTGCTTCGTCGAGAGGCACATAGGCGTGTCCGTAGCGGCGCAGCCCTTTCTTGTCGCCCAGCGCCCTGGCCAGCGCCTGGCCGAAGGTGATACCGATATCCTCGACGGTGTGGTGCGCGTCGATGTGCAGGTCGCCTTCGGCTTTCACTTCGAGGTCGATCAGGCCGTGCCGCGCAATCTGCTCGAGCATGTGATCGAGAAAGGGGACGCCGGTGGCGAAGCTGCTCTGGCCGCTGCCATCGAGATTCAGTCGAACGGTGATCCGGGTTTCGAGTGTATTCCTGGAAACTTCTGCTTGCCGCATCGGGAGACCATCGCAGGGTGGCAAAAAAACGTCGGGTCTGAAGAAAAATCTTCGTGCTTCGTGTGTCGGCACTGAAACGGTGCCTGTGATCGGCAAACGCAGCTTGACCGACAGAGGCGCATGATACCATTTCATGCTTCCCTTGCATCCGACCCGAGCCGCCTTTCATGAGCCGCTACTGGAGTTCCCTCGTTCATCGCCTGACGCCCTACGTTCCCGGCGAGCAGCCGAAGCTGGCCAGGCTGGTCAAGCTGAACACCAACGAGAATCCCTACCCGCCATCGCCACGTGTTGTCGAGGCGATCAGCGAAGAGCTGCGCAATGGCGGCGAGTTGTTGCGACTGTACCCGGATCCGGCTGCGGATCGCCTCAAGGAAGCCGTCGCCGCCCGCTTTGCAGATTTCGGTATCACCGCCCAGCAGGTCTTCGTCGGTAACGGCTCGGACGAAGTGCTGGCGCATGTGTTCATGGCGCTGCTCAAGCACGAGTTGCCGATCCTTTTCCCCGACATCACCTACAGCTTCTATCCGGTCTATTGCGGCTTGCACGACGTCGCCTATGCGACCGTGCCGCTGGATGAGAATTTCGCGATCCGTATCGACGACTATGTCGCGCCCAATGGCGGCATCATTTTTCCGAACCCGAATGCGCCAACCGGCTGCCTGCTGCCGCTACCAGCGATCGCCTCGCTGCTGGCCCGGCATCGGCAATCGGTGGTCATCGTCGACGAAGCCTACGTGGACTTCGGCGGCGAGTCGGCGATGGCGCTGGTCAGTGAACACCCGAACCTGCTGGTCGTGCGCACGCTGTCCAAGGCGCATTCGCTGGCCGGCCTGCGCGTCGGCTACGCGGTCGGCCAGTGCGCGCTGATCGAGGCGCTGGATCGTGTCAAGAACAGTTTCAACTCGTATCCGCTCGATCGTCTGGCGATTGCCGGCGCCGTTGCCGCAATCAGCGATCAGGCGTATCTCGAAGCGACGCGGCAAGCCGTCATGCGCAGCCGCGAGGCGCTGTGCAGCGACTTGCGGGGGCTGGGTTTCGAGGTCTTGCCGTCGGCGGCCAACTTTGTCTTTGCTCGTCATCGGCTGCACGATGCGGGTGAACTCGCCGCCGCACTGCGTCAGCGCGGGGTCATCGTCCGCCACTTCAAGTTGCCGCGTATCGACCAGCACCTGCGCATCACGATTGGTACCGACGCGCAGGGCGAACTCCTGGCCGAGGCCTTGCGCGAAATCCTCGCTTGAGCGCTGCGCCGCTGAACGTCGCCAGACGGCGCGCTCAGCTTTCGATACGATACTCGGCTGATCTGGCGTGTGCCGGCAGCCCTTCGCCGTAGGCCAGCGTCGCTGCAATGCGCCCCAGCGTTTTCGACGCCGCCTGCGAAACGCGGATCAGGCTGGTCCGTTTCTGAAAGTCATAGACGCCCAGCGGTGACGAGAAGCGCGCGCTGCCCGAGGTCGGCAGAACGTGGTTGGGACCCGCGCAGTAGTCGCCCAGCGACTCGGAGGTGTAGCGGCCGATGAAAATCGCACCCGCGTGGTCGATTTTCGCCACCCAGGCTTCGGCGTCCTCGAGCGACAGTTCGAGGTGTTCGGGCGCGATGCGGTTGGCGATCCGGCAAGCCTCGTCGAGATCGCGCACCTGGATCAGCGCACCGCGATTTTCCAGGGCGGCACGGATCACCTCGTGGCGTGGCATCGTTGGCAGGAGTTTCTCGAGCGCCGCCGCGACGCGCTCGATATACGCGGCATCCGGACAGAGCAGCAGCGATTGCGCCAGTTCGTCGTGCTCGGCTTGCGAAAAGAGATCCATCGCCACCCAGTCGGGGTCGGTATGGCCATCGCAGATCACCAGGATCTCCGATGGGCCGGCGACCATGTCGATGCCGACGACGCCGAAGACGCGGCGCTTGGCCGCAGCGACGTAGGCGTTGCCGGGGCCGACGATCTTGTCTACCTGCGGAACCGTCTGCGTGCCATAGGCCAGCGCTGCAACCGCCTGTGCGCCGCCGATGGTGAACACGCGATCGACGCCGACCAGCGCCGCGGCAGCGAGTACCAGCGGATTCTGCTCACCGGCCGGTGTCGGCACGACCATGATCAACTCGCCGACACCGGCGACGCGCGCCGGAATGGCGTTCATCAGCACCGACGAGGGGTACGAGGCCTTGCCGCCCGGCACGTAAAGGCCGACGCGGTCGAGCGGTGTGATTTTCTGGCCAAGCATGGTGCCGCGTGTTTCCGCGTCGTCATCTTCGTATTGCCAGCTCTGCAGGGTCTGCCGTTCGTGGTAGCTGCGGACGCGCTTGGCGGCCGCTTCAAGCGCCTGGCGCTGCGCAAGCGGAAGGCCGTGCAGCGCCTCCTGCAGCGCTTGCTGCGGGGTTTCCAGTTGCGCCATCGAACTGACGTGCAGGCCGTCGAAACGCTGCGTGTATTCCAGCACGGCGGCGTCGCCGCGGCCTTTGACGTCGGCCAGGATGGCGGCGACCGTTGTCTCGATCGCCTCGTCCTGGGTCGTCTCGAAAGCCAGCAGCGCGTCGAGTCTGCTCGTGAAATCGGCGTCGGCGCTGTTCAGGCGCTTGATTCCGATCATCGGTCGACGACCGCGGCGATGGCGTCGAGAATCGGCTCCAGCGTTTCGCGCTTCAGTTTGAGCGCCGCCTGGTTGACGATCAGGCGCGACGAGATGTCCATGACGTGCTCGACGGCGATGAGATTGTTCGCTTTCAGCGTGCTGCCCGTGGATACCAGATCGACGATGGCGTCGGCGAGGCCGGCCAGCGGCGCCAGTTCCATCGAACCGTAGAGTTTGATCAGGTCGACATGCACGCCCTTGGCGGCGAAGTGCTGGCGAGCGATGTTCACGTACTTGCTGGCGACCTTGAGTCGCGCACCCTGGCGGACGGCGTTGCCGTAATCGAAGCCGGCAGGAATGGCGACCATCATTCGACACTTGGCGATCTTCAGGTCGATGGGCTGGTACAGCCCCTCGCTGCCGTGTTCGAGCAGGACATCCTTGCCCGCGACGCCCAGGTCGGCGGCTCCGTACTGCACGTAGGTCGGCGCGTCGGTGGCGCGGACGATGACCAGGCGCACATCATCGCGGCTGGTCGGGATGATCAGCTTGCGCGAGGTCTCGGGATCCTCGCGCGGCTCGATGCCGGCGGCGGCCAACAGCGGCAGCGTCTCTTCGAAAATTCTGCCCTTGGAGAGGGCGATGGTGATGCCATTCACGGGGCGTTTCCTGCGCGACAACGAAGCGCGCATTCTACCGCAATGCTGCTGGGCTGCCTGCCCTGAACCGGGTGCCATGCTTTCGCCCGGGAGAGCGGCGGGGTTGGTGCGCGTGTCGCGAGGTTTTGGGGCGGCTGACGGCACGCCAAGATAGCTGTCTGCGCGCACAAATAGCGTATTATTCGCGCGCAATTGCAAATGACAGCCGGAAGCGGACGAAAAACGCAAAAAACATGCATGACCAGGCCGCACGCTGGCGAGCCGCCAAATCGGTGCCATCGGTCGCACCAGGACCCCCAATGGGTCTTTCGGTTACTGCAGATATCGGAGGAGTGATGGCATGGAACAAATGACTATCTATATCAATCTCGTACTTATTCTGGTCTTCATCGCCGGCAACGCCTTTTTCGTGGGCTCGGAGATCGCCATCTCGTCGGCCCGTCGTAGCCGGATCAAGCAGTTGTCCGAGATGGGTGACAAGCGAGCGGCAAGGGTCGAGATGCTGCACAATGAACCGGAGCGCTTCTACTCGGTGACCCAGGTGGGTATCACCCTGGTTTCCCTGGGCCTGGGCGCGGTCGGTATGGAGACGATAAGCACGCTGACCGATTCGACCTTCGTCGCCCTTTTCATGCTCTTCGGCGACAGCGCAGCTCTGACCAAGGCTGCGCATACCATGTCCTACGTTTTCGCCTTCATCGCCATTTCCTTTCTGCACGTGGTCGCTGGCGAACTGGCGCCCAAGGTCCTCGCTTTCCACAAGGCCGAACAACTGAGCATGGCCGTCGGCGGGACGATCAACGTCCTGTATCTGACTTTCAAACCACTGATCCACGTCATGAAGATGTCCTCGAACGCTCTGCTCAGGCTCTTCGGGCAGCGGAATCTGGAAGGCCATGGGGAAAGTCACTTCACGATGTCGGTCGAGGAGATTCGCATGATTCTCTCGGCCAGCGAGAAGGACGGCACGCTCGCCCCCGAGGAGACGCAGATGATCCGCGGGGTTTTCAAGCTCGACGAACACACGGTACGCGAGGCAATGATTCCGCGTACGGCCATTCGCGCCTTGACGCAGGATGACACGCTTGCCGATGCCTTGCGGGTCTTCCGTGACGTGCCGCACGCGCGCTTTCCGATCTGCGACAAGAGCCTCGACCGGATTACGGGCGTCGTGGCGATCAAGGAGTTGCTGACGGTGATGGCGGAAAGCAGCGGCCAGACACTCGAAGAGGTCAGCAGGCGACCGGTCGGCGATTTTGCGCAGGCGCCGTTTATCGTTCCGAACAGCAAGTCGCTGAGCGACCTGCTCAAGGAGTTCAAGCGCACCCGTCAGCAGATGGCGATCGTGATCGACGAATACGGTGGCACCGAAGGGATCATCACCCTCGAAGATATTCTCGAAGAAATCGTCGGCGAGTACGAGGACGAATTCACGCGTCAGGGGAGGCGGCTGAAGAAGCTGGTCGGCAGTCAGTACGAGATCGACGCATCGATGCGGGTAACCGATCTGGAAAACCTGCTCGATTTCCCGTTCCCGCTGGACGATGACTACGTTACTCTCGCCGGGCTGTTTTACAAGAAGCTGGGCAACGTGCCGAAAATTGGCGACTCCGTCGAGCTCGAAGGTGGCCGTCTGACGGTGCTGGAAATGGACAACCACCGGATCACGCTCTTGAAGTTCGAAGATACTGCCGTCGGCGCTGACGGAGTCGTGCGCCTCGTTGAAGACTCTTCAGCGGCAGATGCCGCTACCATCAGTTCGGCATCCTGACAAAAGAGTGGGCGGAAGGGGCGGCAGCACGTTCTCAGCGAACGCAATCCACCGAGTAGACCGGCTTGCCATTGACCACTGCCTTGACCAGGCCGTGGACGTCGGTTTCGAAGCCCGGGAAGCGCTCATTGAAATCGCGCGCGAAGCGAAGGTAACGGACGATGGTGGCGTTGAAACGCTCGCCGGGGATCAGTAGCGGAATTCCCGGTGGGTAGGGCGTCAGCAAGGTGCTGGTGATCCGTCCTTCGAGTTGATCGATCGGTACACGGTCGATCTCGCGGTGCGCCATGCGCGCGAAAGCGTCGGTCGGCTTCATTGCCGGTTCCATGTCCGAGAGATACATCTCGGTGGTCAGGTGTGCGACGTCGTTGGCGGCGTAGATGCCGTGAATCTGTTTGCACAGGTCCTTCAGCCCGTAGCCGGCGTAGCAGGCGTTCTTGGCCAGGAACTCCGGCATCACTTTCCACAGCGGCAGGTTCTGATCGTAGCCATCCTTGAACTGCTGCAGTTCGGTGACCATCGTGTTCCATCGGCCCTTGGTAATGCCGATGGTGAACATGATGAAGAAGGAATACAGGCCGCACTTCTCGACGATGATGCCGTGTTCGGCCAGGTACTTGGTGACGATTGCCGCCGGAATTCCCGAGTCGGCGAAGTCGCCATCGACGTCCAGTCCCGGCGTGATGATCGTCGCCTTGATCGGATCGAGCATGTTGAAGCCTTCGGCGAGCATGCCGAAGCCATGCCAGCGCTCGCCGGGCTTGAGGATCCATGCGGCGCGTTCTTCGATGCCTTCTTCGGAGAGATCGTCCGGTCCCCAGACCTTGAACCACCAGTCGGCGCCCCACTCCTGTTCGACCTTGCGCATCGCGCGCCGGAAGTTGAGCGCTTCGGCAATCGATTCTTCGACCAGTGCCGTTCCGCCCGGCGCCTCCATCATCGCCGCGGCGACGTCGCAGGAAGCGATGATTGCGTACTGCGGCGACGTCGAGGTGTGCATCAGATAGGCCTCGTTGAAGATGTCGCGGTCGAGTTTGCGCTCTTGCGAATCCTGTACCAGGATTTGTGACGCCTGCGACAGGCCGGCCAGCAACTTGTGCGTCGATTGCGTCGAGAAGATCATGGTGTCCTTGCAGCGCGGCCGGTCAGCCCCGATCGCGTGGTAGTCGCCATAAAAATCATGGAAGGCGGCATGCGGCAGCCAGGCTTCGTCGAAGTGCAGCGTGTCGATGGCGCCGTCGAGCATTTCCTTGATTTCCTCGACGTTGTAGAGGATGCCGTCGTAAGTGCTCTGGGTAATGGTCAGCACGCGCGGCTTGGCCTTGACGTCGCGGGCGAAGGGATGCGACTCGATCTTCTTGCGGATGTTTTCCCAGCGGAACTGTTCCTTGGGAATCGGTCCGATGATTCCGTAGTGGTTCCTGGTCGGCATCAGGAATACCGGTATCGCGCCGGTCATGATGATCGAGTGGAGCACCGATTTGTGGCAGTTGCGATCGACGATGACCACGTCGCCTGGCGCGACGGTCGAGTGCCAGACGATCTTGTTCGACGTCGAAGTGCCATTGGTCACGAAAAAAAGGTGATCGGAACAGAAGATACGCGCCGCATTGCGCTCCGAGGCGGCGACCGGGCCGGTATGGTCGAGCAATTGGCCGAGTTCCTCGACCGCGTTGCAGACATCGGCGCGCAGCATGTTCTCGCCGAAGAACTGATGGAACATGCGGCCAACCGGACTCTTCAGGAAGGCTACGCCGCCCGAGTGGCCCGGGCAATGCCACGAATAGGAACCGTCCTCCGCATAGTGCGTCAGCGCGCGGAAGAACGGCGGCGCCAGGCTATCGAGGTAGGCCTTGGCCTCCCGTATGACGTAACGGCCGATGAATTCGGCCGTATCCTCGAACATGTGGATGAAGCCGTGCAGTTCGCGCAGAACGTCGTTGGGGATGTGCACCGAGGTGCGTGTTTCGCCGTACAGGAAGATCGGGATGTCCTCGTTTCGGCAGCGGATTTCCTTGACGAAGGCGCGCAGGCTGGCGACCGTCTGTTCGGCCTTGCCTTCCCTGAAGTCTTCGTCGTCGATGGTCAGGATGAACGCCGAGGCGCGACTTTGCTGCTGGGCAAACGAGGTCAGGTCGCCATAGCTGGTGACGCCAAGCGCCTCAAAGCCTTTCTTCTCGATGGCCTTGGCCAGCGCCCGGATGCTCAGACCGCCGGTGCTTTCCGAACGGTAGTCCTTGTCGATGATGATTACCGGGAAATCGAGGTGCATGGCCAGTCCAGTACGAAATCAAGAGTAGTACGACAGGGGCCCGGCGAGCCCGGCGGCGTTGGCGACGCTTGTTGTCCGGCGACGATACGGCTGGCGTTCACGCACGGGTCACATTTTCGGCAGCGTCACGCCGGTCTGGCCCTGGTATTTCCCGGCCCGATCCTTGTACGAGGTTTCGCATTCCTCGTCGGATTCGAAGAACAGGACCTGGGCGATGCCCTCGTTGGCGTAGATCTTTGCCGGCAGCGGTGTCGTATTCGAGAACTCCAGCGTCACGTGGCCTTCCCACTCGGGTTCGAACGGCGTCACATTGACGATGATCCCGCAGCGCGCGTAGGTGCTCTTGCCGAGACAGACGGTGAGCACGCTGCGTGGGATGCGGAAGTATTCGACCGTACGGGCCAGGGCAAACGAGTTCGGAGGGATGATGCAGAAGTCGTTCTTGACCTCGACGAATGAATTCGGATCGAAGTTCTTCGGGTCGACGATCGTCGAGTTGAGGTTGGTGAACAGCTTGAATTCGTTCGAGCAGCGAATGTCATAACCGTAGCTCGAAGTGCCGTAGGAGACGATCCGTCGACCATCGATCTCGCGCACCTGGTTCGGCTCGAAAGGTTCGATCATGCCGTGCTCTACCGCCATGCGGCGGATCCACCTGTCCGACTTGATCGACATCGCTGCTCACCCTACCGTGCTAAATCTGGAAAGGTGCCCATTCTACGGCGTCCAGCCGGGAGAAGGAACCGCTTCTCGTCGGGCTGCCAGGCGACCCGGCGCACGGCCGGGTGCAATGTGGCAGCGGCAGTGGCGCCGGCGCGCTTCTTTCTCCAGCGCTCAGGTGTTCTGGACGACGATGCTCGGAAACTTGGCGCTCATGTCGCGGCTGCGCTCGGCAACCTTGACCGCGAGGCGGCGAGCAATCGTGCGGTAGATCTCCGCCGCCCGCGAGTCCGGGGCGCCGACCACGGTTGGCGTGCCCGCATCGGTCAACTCGCGGATCGAAAGTTCCAGGGGCAGGGCGCCGAGAAACTCGGTGTCGTAGTCCTGGCACATCTGCTGACCGCCACCTTGGCCGAAAATGTGTTCTTCGTGGCCGCACTGCGAGCAGATGTGGATGCTCATGTTCTCGACCAGGCCGAGAATCGGGATGCCCACCTTCTCGAACATCTTGAGGCCCTTGCGGGCGTCGATCAGCGCGATGTCCTGCGGCGTGGTGACGATCACCGCGCCCGTCACGGGAACCTTCTGCGCCAGCGTCAGCTGCGTGTCGCCGGTTCCCGGCGGCATATCGACGATCAGGTAATCGACGTCGTCCCAGCTGGTCTGCTTGAGGAGCTGTTCGAGGGCTTGCGTGACCATGGGTCCGCGCCAGACCATCGGCGAATCGATATCGATCATGAAGCCGATCGACATCGCCTGCAGGCCGTGCGCACGCAGCGGATCCATCGTCTTGCCGTCCTCGGACTCGGGTTTCTGGCCCGCCAGACCGAGCATCTGCGGCTGCGAAGGGCCGTAGATGTCGGCGTCGAGCAAACCCACGGTGGCGCCTTCCTGCGCCAGCGCCAGGGCCAGGTTCACTGCCGTCGTGCTCTTGCCGACGCCGCCCTTGCCGGAGGCCACGGCGATGATGTTCTTGACGCCGGGGAGGGGCTTCAGGCCACGCTGCACTGTATGGGCGACGATCTTGACGC
Source organism: Candidatus Accumulibacter sp. ACC007 (assembly GCF_907163205.1). Classification (NCBI taxonomy): domain Bacteria; kingdom Pseudomonadati; phylum Pseudomonadota; class Betaproteobacteria; genus Candidatus Accumulibacter; species Candidatus Accumulibacter sp. ACC007. Next base: position 26,104 of record NZ_CAJQUD010000002.1, read on the forward strand.
CGACGTTGGCGCTGATATTGCCAATTCCGGCGACTGTTCTCAGTTTCTCGATCACCGTCCGACGAATTTCGTCGAGCTGAGTTTTCGCCGGGTAACCGAGTTCGATGTCCAGTGAGACGTCTGCCCCTTCAACCTTGATGTTCTTCGCCGAACGGGTCGACAGGTAATCTTTTTCGGTGTTCGGATCGATCAGATCCTTCAGCGCCGCCTGTACGGCTTCAATCGTTACAGCCATGGTTGCCAAAACTCCTTTGATGGATACCTGAGTGATTTAGTAAAGTTTACCCGAAAAAGCGCTGCAGCACACGTCCAGCGGCGCATAAGCCACGCGCCGTGGCGACGTGAGGGATGCCTTTGTCTCCCGCCGGCTGCCCTGTTAAGCTCGGCGCATGAAGACGCCTTCTGGACTCTCTCGCCGCGCCGACAAGAGCTGGGTGCTGGCTGCCATTCGCCGCATCGAAGCCGACTTTCAGCGCTCCAGCGATACTCATCTGATCCCTTTGCCTCTGCCCGGTTTTCCGGGTGTCGATCTCTATCTGAAAGACGAATCGAGTCACCCCACGGGCAGCCTCAAACACCGTCTGGCGCGCTCGCTGTTTCTCTATGCGCTGTGCAACGGCTGGTTACGCGAGGGGAGTACGGTGGTCGAGGCGTCCAGCGGTTCGACGGCCATCTCCGAGGCCTATTTTGCCCGCCTCGTCGGTCTGCCTTTTCTCGCCGTGATGCCGGAGTCGACGTCGCCGGAGAAGGTCGCGGCGATCGAATTCCAGGGCGGCCGCTGCCACTTCATTGACGATCCGATGAGCATCTACAGCGAAGCGCAGCGCCTGGCCGACAAGTTCGGTGGTTACTACATGGATCAGTTCACCTACGCCGAGCGGGCGACCGACTGGCGTTCCAACAACAACATCGCCGAGTCGATTTTCGAGCAGATGCGGCTCGAAAAATACCCCGTTCCGAGCTGGTTGGTCTCGAGTGCGGGTACCGGCGGTACCGTCGCTACCCTCGGCCGTTACGTGCGCTACCGTGCGCGGCCAACGCGCGTCTGCGCAGCAGACGCCGAGTACTCGGTTTTTTTCGACCACTATCGCCACCGGGACCCGGAACTGCGTGTGTACAAAGGCTCACGAATCGAGGGTATTGGCCGGCCACGCGTCGAGGCGTCGTTCCTGCCCGAGGTGATCGATGCCATGGTCAAGGTACCGGACGTCTGGTCAGTGGCGGCGATGTACGAGCTCTCCGCGCGCCTGGGACGTGGCGTCGGCCCGTCGACGGGCACCAATCTGATCGCCGCGCTGGCGTGCATGGACGAGATGCGCGCGAGTGGCGAAAGCGGCTCGGTGGTGACCCTGCTTTGTGACGCCGGGCAGCGCTACGCGGATACCTACTACAGCCACGACTGGTTGCAGCGCGCCGGCCTGAATTGCGCCATCGAGCGAGTCGCTGTGGCGGCTTCGCTCGATTCCGGTGAGATTGCCACTCCGCTGGCTGCCAGTTGGCAGAGCGCAGGGGAACTGCCCGGCGACACCGGCCGCTAAGCGCCGCTGCCGCTCACCTTTGGGCCGTTGCCGGCAGGCTATTCTGTCGTACCCAGTTTCGCCAGGTGGCAAAGACCGTTGGGTTGAGTGCGGCGATCACCGAGCGGCGCCAGACGTCTTCCGCGTCATAGTCGTCGTTGGTCAGGGTGCACACCTGTCCGCCGGTTTCGCGCAGGATGAGGCTGCCAGCGGCGTAGTCCCAGAGTTTCTGGCCGCCGTGCAGGTAGAGATCGAGACGGCCGGCGGCGAGGTTGCACCAGTCGAGTGTCGAGCTGCCGAAGTTGCGCTGCGAATAGAACGGCGGGCTGACGGCAATGCGATCAGCGAGTTGCTTGGGGATGCGCTTGAAGTCTACGCCGCCGACGGCGCGCCCGATGTCGGCCGTTACCGCGCGCAGCGGCAGGCGGCGGCCATTGAGGTAGGCGCCGTTGCCTTCGCGAGCATAGAACATTTCGTCGGTGATCGGGTTGTAGGTCACCGCCAGCCGCGTCCGCCGCGCGCGTATCCAGGCGACCGAAACGGCGAAGAAGGGGAGGCCGTTGATGAAGTTGGTCGTGCCGTCGATCGGGTCGATGCACCATAGCCCGTCGTTGTCGTTGCTGCCGCCGTGCCAGGCAGCACGTTGCGCCTCTGGCGTCATTTCTTCGCCGATGATCGGGCAGTCACGGATCTTCAGCAGACGGTCATGCAGGAAATTTTCGGCAGCCAGGTCGGCTTCCGAACAGAAGGACCCGTCGTCCTTGCGCTGATCGTGAATGACGCGCAGGAAGCGCGGCATGATCTCGCGCTGCGCCACCTCGCGGACCAGCGCGACAACGCCGTCGAGCATTCGTTTGAGTTCGCTGTCAGCGGCCGCCAGTCTGGCCGCGCTATCGATACCGTTCATCGTGAATCAGGCGCGCCATTTGATCGAACAACCGATGCTGGCGACCTGTTCGCTCGGGCCTTGTCCGGTCTCGGCGACCATGCGCATGGCTTCCAGCAACTCGCGACGAGCGTCCGTCGCCGCGGGCAGGCGGCCGCTGGCGTCGAGCCGGCCGCGGTACTGCAGCTCCAGTCGGCTGTTGAAACCGAAGAAGTCGGGTGTGCAAACGGCCGCGTAGCTGCGCGCGACCTTCTGTGTCGTGTCGCAGAGGTAGGGGAAGGAGAAGTTGCGCTGGCGGGCCAGTTGCTGCATGTTTTCAAGAGAATCCTCGGGATATTCGCTGGGGTCGTTGCTCATGATCGCGGCGACGCCGATGCCCAGTGCCTGCACTTCGCGTGCGTCGCGACAGATGCGGTCGATGATTGCCTTGACGTACGGGCAGTGGTTGCAGATGAACATCAGCAGCAGCCCGTTCGGGCCGCGTAGCGAGTCCAGCGTGTGCCGTGATCCCGTGGTGTCCTCGAGTGCGAAGTCTACGGCTTGCCAGCCGAAGTCACACACCGGGGTATTGAGCGCCATGACAGAGCTGCCTCCAAAGAACGACCATCCAGTAGCTAAGCTTTTATAATAACATGGTGAATGATCCCCGTTTTCATTGCCCGATCCCGCTGCTGGTTGGCGCGCGTGTCGAGTTGCCCGAACGCGTTGCGCATCATGCGCTGAAGGTCTTGCGCCTGCGCAGCGGCGCTGCCTTGACGCTGTTCACCGGCAGCGGTGGGGAATATTCCGCGCGAATAGCACTTGTCGAGCGTTCGCGAGTCAGCGTCGAGGTGCTGGGCTGGTCGCCCATCGAGCGTGAATCGCCGCTTGCGATCACCCTGGTGCAGGCGCTGCAGGCGGGTGAAAAAATGGACTTGACGGTGCAGAAGGCTGTCGAACTCGGCGTCCAGCGTATCGTGCCGGTGATCTCGCGGCGCAGTGTGGTGCGTCTCGCCGAGGAGCGCGCCCTGCGTCGGCTCGAGCATTGGCGGGGTGTCGTCGCGGCCGCCGGCGAACAGTGCGGCAGAAACCGGCTGCCGGAAGTCACCGCACCGGAGAGTATTGGCGACTGGTTGGCGCGCAGGCCCGAGTCCGATGTCCTGCGCTTGCTGCTCTCGCCGGCTTCCGGATGCTCGTTGATGGGCGTGCCGGCGCCTGTCCCCGGTACGCGTGTTGAACTGCTGATTGGCGCCGAGGGTGGGCTGGCGCCAGAGGAAATGCAACTGGCGTCGCAGTGCGGTTTTTTATCGGTGCGTCTCGGACCGCGTATCCTGCGCACCGAGACCGCTGGTCTGGCTGCGCTCGCGGCAATCCAGTTTTTGTGGGGTGACCTGAAAGAGGAGTAAGGAATGTTTGAATCGGCCGAGCTGGGACACAAGATCGACAAGGCAACCTACCGTGAAGAGGTCCCCAAGTTGCGCGCGGCGCTGCTTGAGGTGCAAGGACAGTTGAGCGAGAACGGCAGCTTTCCGGTGATCGTTCTGATCAGCGGCGTCGATGGATCGGGCAAGGGCGAAACCATCAATGTCCTGTACGAGTGGATGGACCCGCGTTTCCTGTCGACGCATGCTTTCTACGCCCCCACCGCCGAAGAGAAGGCGCGCCCGTCGATGTGGCGTTACTGGCGGGCACTGCCGCCGAAAGGTCGGGTCGGAATTTTCTCCGGCTCCTGGTATTCGGCGCCGATCGCCGAACGGATCAGTGGCGAAATGTCGCGCTCCGCTTTCGACCAGCGCATGGACGAACTCAACCGCTTCGAGGCGATGCTGGTCAATGAGGGCGCGCTGGTGCTCAAGTTCTGGATTCATCTGTCCAAGGACGCACAACGGCAGCGCTTGACCGACATCGAAGCCAACCCCTTGACCAAGTGGCGAGTCACCAAGGCCAGTTGGGATCGTCTGAAGACCTACGACAAACTGCAGGAGGTGGCCGGTCACCTGCTGCGTACCACCAGTACGCCCGGGGCGCCGTGGATTATCGTCGAAGGGACCGACGACCGTTATCGTTCGCTGACCGTTGGCAAGACGATTCTCGAAGCTGTCCAGCAGCGTTTGGCGGACAAGCGACCGCCGCAGAGCGCACCGGTCGCGCCGGCCTTGTCGCCACGCATCGACGGCCTTGACGTGCTCAGTGCGCTGGACATGTCGCAAAGCCTGCCGAAGAGCGTTTACTCGCCCGAGCTGGCGAAGTGGCAGGGGCGCCTGGCGGAGCTGACGCGTCACCCGGAGTTCAGAAAACGCGCCTTGATTCTCGCTTTCGAGGGCTCCGATGCGGCCGGCAAGGGGGGCGCCATCCGGCGCATCATTTCGGCCATGGACGCCCGCCAGTATCAGATCATTCCGATCGCTGCACCGACCGAGGAGGAGCGCGCGCAGCCGTATCTCTGGCGCTTCTGGCGGCATATGCCGCGTCGCGGACGGGTGGTGATCTTCGACCGCACCTGGTACGGCCGAGTGCTGGTCGAGCGAGTCGAAGGCTTCTGCAGCGAAGCCGACTGGCAGCGCGCTTACGCCGAAATCAACGATTTCGAGCACGATATCTTCCACGCTGGCGGTATCGTCATCAAGTTCTGGCTGCAGATCACTGACGAGGAGCAGTTGCAGCGCTTCGAGCAGCGCGCGGAGGTCGAGCACAAGCGTTTCAAGATCACCGAGGAAGACTGGCGCAACCGCGACAAGGCCGGGCCCTACCATGAGGCGGTCTGCGACATGATGGATCGCACCAGTTCCGGAACCGCTCCGTGGACCATCGTCGAGGCCAACGACAAGTATTTCGCGCGCGTCAAGGTCTTGCAGACCATCTGCGAGCGGATCGAGAAGGAACTGAAGCTCGCGCCGATGAAGGAACCCAAGGTCCCGAAGGTTGCGAAAGCAGCCAAGGCCGCAAAAGTCGAGAAGGTCAAAGAGGTCAAAGAGGTCATAGAGGTTAAAGCGGCCAGCAAGGGCGGCGAACCCGAGGCGCTCGACGCGAAGGCTGAAGCTGCCGAGTGACATGTCGGACGACTTCAGCTCTGCCCACTTCGTTACCTGGTTCCGTTCGGTTGCGCCGTACGTCAATCTGTTTCGTGGCAAGACTTTTCTGATCGCTTTTGGCGGCAAGGCAATTGCCGGGCCGCTGGCGCGTACGCTGGCCTACGACGTCAACCTTCTGGCGGCGCTTGGCGTTCGCCTGATCCTGGTTCACGGCGCGCGGCCACAGATCGAGGAGTTGCTGCGTCAAAAAGGGCTGGAGTCGGTCTATCACGGCAACTATCGTGTCACCGATGCCAGCGCCCTCGATTGTGCGATTGACGCGGTGGGCAGCATCTACGTCAGGATCGAGGCCCTGTTATCACAGGGCCTCGCCGATACGCCAATGGCCAATAGCACGATCAGGGTCGTCGGCGGCAATTTCGTCACCGCACGGCCGCTCGGTGTCGTCGATGGCGTCGACCTGCAGTATTCGGGTCAGGTGCGCAAGGTCGACAGCGAAGGAATTCGCGCGCAGCTGGGCCTCGGCAACATCGTTCTGCTGTCCTGTCTGGGGTCGAGCCCGACTGGAGAGATCTTCAATCTGGCCGTGGAGGAGGTGGCCGAGGCGGTCGCCACCTCGCTGCCGGTAGACAAGCTCATCTTCCTGACCGATAGCCGCGGCGCCACCGACATCGATGGCGCGCTGCTCGACGAGTTGACGGTGGACGCGGCCGAGCGACTGGTCAGTCTGGGTGACTGGCTGTCGAGCGATCTGAAGCGTTATCTCCCCTGCGCCGTGCGTGTTGGCCGTGCCGGTGTCGGACGAGTGCACATGATCGGCTACGACGAGGACGGTACGCTATTGCGCGAGCTGTTTACGCGTGACGGCGTGGGCACGGTAATCAGCCGCGAGTCGCTTGAAATCCTGCGCGACGCTCGTCCCGACGATATCGGTGGCCTGGTGGCCCTGATCGAACCGCTCGAAGAAGAAGGCTCTCTGGTTCGCCGTTCACGAGAGTTGCTGGAGCGCGAAATATCGCGCTTCTCGGTGGTTGAACACGATCGGGTGATCGTGGCCTGCGCGGCACTTTACCCTTATGGCGCCGAGGAGGCCGAACTGGCTTGCGTGGCCGTGCACCCGCATTACCGGCGTTGGGGTTATGGTGCATTGCTGATGAAGCGCATCGAGGCCAAGGCGCGTGCTTCGGGAGTCAAGCGCCTGTTCGTGCTGACGACCGTGACCTCGCAGTGGTTCAGGGAGCGCGGCTTCATTGTGCGCCAGGTCGATCAGCTGCCAGCCGAAAAACGGCTGGTCTACAATCTGCAGCGTCGTTCCAAGGTGCTGATCAAGTATCTCTAGGTTTTTCCCGTGTTTTCCGCTCGGTCCGTGCGGCCGGCGGGGACGCATAACGTTTGGCTCTGCGGGTTGTACGCAGCGTTTCAAGGAGTGGGTTGCATGGCAAGAATGGTTAACTGCATCAAGCTGGGGCGCGAGGCTGAAGGTCTTGATTTTCCCCCCTATCCGGGTGAGTTGGGCAAGCGCATTTATGAAGAAGTCTCCAAGGAGGCGTGGCAGCAATGGGTTCGCATGCAGACCATGATCATCAACGAGAATCGCCTCAATCTTGCCGATGCCGCACATCGCAAGTATCTGGCCGAGCAGTTGGAGAGGCATTTCTTTGGGAGCGGCGCCGACGCCGTGCAGGGTTACGTACCCCCCAAGCCATAGCCGCCGCTGGATCCCGGTCAGCGCGCGGTTGGTGATCCAGGACGTGGCTTGCGCGCTGGCCGTGATGTTGGCCAGAGCCGGTCGCTGGCGCAAGGGCCGGCGACCGCTTTGAGCGACCCCGCGCGATCGTTCATTTCGCGCTCAGCGTTTGCACGCCACCCTGCGTGGCGAGCAGACAGACATCGGCCGGCCGGTGGGCGAACAGGCCATTGGTCACCACGCCGACGATCTGGTTGATCCGCGTTTCCAGGCCGCTGGCGTCGAGGATGGCGAGTCCGCTGACGTCCACGATCAGATTGCCGTTATCGGTCACGAAGCCCTCGCGCAGCATCGGCGTGCCGCCGATTGCCGCCAGTTGGCGGCAGACGTGGCCGATGGCCATGGGAATGACCTCGACGGGTAGCGGGAAGTGACCCAGTACCGCGACCAGTTTGCTGCCGTCGGCGATGCAGACGAACTTCGCGGCCACCGCGGCGACGATCTTTTCACGGGTCAGGGCGCCGCCGCCGCCCTTGATCATCTGCAGCGTGGCGTTGATCTCGTCGGCACCGTCCACGTATACCGGGATGACGTCCACCGTGTCGAGATCGAAGACCGTGATGCCGTGGCCTTCGAGTCGCTTCCGGGTGGTTTCGGAACTGGCCACGGCTCCACGGATCCGGTGGCGAATCCCGGCCAGCTCGTCAATGAAGCAGTTGGCGGTCGATCCCGTTCCGACGCCGACGATTTCTCCGTCGACCAGGTAGGCAAGGGCTGCGCGGGCTACGGCTTTCTTCAGTTCGTCCTGGGTCATTGCGGCGCTCTGTTGGTTGGGGTGTGAACAGCTGAATCGTTGCTGACTGATTGAATAGGGCGGCATTGTAGCGAAGCCCGGCAAGTGACGACAGTCTCGGCCGCTGGCTGGCCGCAGCAAGCGTCGCAGCGTCACCGTCAGAGATCGCCGGCGACGCCGGTATACTTGCCGCTCATCGCCTAAGCAGGGGAGAGCCGTGACTGACGAAAGCCCGTTCAAGGGGAAGACCGGTTTGCAAAGGGTCTGGAATGCGCTTCACTATTCGCTGGCGGGGCTGCGCGCTGCCTACCTTGCCGAAGACGCCTTTCGCCAGGAGGTGCTGCTGGCCGCGCTGCTCATACCGCTGGCGTGTTTTTTGGCCCCTGACGGCTTCGGCCGGGCGCTGATGATCGCTAGCGTATTGCTGGTCCTGATCGTCGAACTGCTCAACTCGGCGATCGAGGCGACCGTAGACCGGATATCGCTCGACAGCCACCCCTTGGCCAAGCGCGCCAAGGATATCGGCAGCGCTGCGGTATTGCTGGCCTTGCTCAACGTGTCCTTGGTGTGGGTTTGCGTGCTGATCGGCTGAGTCGCTCGTCAGGGCCTGCTGTTTCCCGGCCTGGCGCCGGCGCGGCACTCAGCTGATGCGGCGCAGATGGATCAGCGCCGAGATCTTGGCCCCCAGCCAGCCCAGGCCCCCGCCGATGGCAGTGAGCGCGACAATGTCGTTGCTTGCCAAGCCCTGCAAGGTGAACGAGCCGCCATAGAGGCGTGCCAGTTCAGCGACCGGAGGGGTCAGCAGATGGCTGCCGGTGCTGACCAGGGCCGCTGCACAGAGGCCGCCGAGAGCTCCTTGCAGCATGCCGAAGTAGTGCAGCGGGCGCTGAATGTAGCTATTCGTCGCGCCGATCAACTTGGCGACCTCGATCTCCGCCGCCTGGGCCAGGATCTGCAAGCGAATGGTGTTGAAAGTGATGGCCACCAGCGCACCGGAAAAGAGCACGGCCAGCAGAACGACGATCAGTTTCCCGAGGCGGAGCAGCGCGTCGAGTCGTTTGACCCATGCCGAGTCGAGCTGAACGTGCGCCACCTTCGGCCAGCTGGCAAAGGTTTTCGCGAGCAACTCGAGCGACTCTGGCTGCGCATCTGCAGGCGTGACGACGAAGGCGTCCGGAAGTGGGTTCTTGGGCAGGCTGCCAATGATCTCCGCCATTCCCGCGGACTCCCGCAGGCGCTTCAGCGCCTGGTCGCGAGGGACGTAGTGCCAGCTTCCCGGGCTCGCCTGCTGCAGCAGCGACTCGATTTTGGCGACGTCGGGCGGGCCGGCCTCGAGGGCCAGGAAAATGCTGATCTGCTGGACGCCAGGGGTATCACCGGTGACCGCTCGCAGGTTTTCTATCGCCAGCCAGCCGGCGGTCGGCAGGGTCAGCGCGACGCCGATCACCAGCAATGACAGCAGCGTGTTCAGTGGTGCGCCCAGCAGGCGACGCAGCGCGTCGCGCAGCGCGGTGAGGTGTTGTACCAGCCAGGTCGTCATGGCGCGACTCCGTCTGCGCAGGGCGTACTCGCCGGCTCACTCATCTGGCCCTGGTCGAGGCGCAGAATCCGGGGATTCACCCGCGCCATGATCAGCGGGTCGTGGGTGGCAATGACGACGGTTACGCCGACCTGCTGAAAGGCGCGAAAGATGTCGATGATTTCGATCGCCGAAGCGGCGTCGAGGTTGGCAGTCGGTTCGTCGGCGAGAATGATTGCCGGCCGATTGACCACCGCTCGGGCGATCGCCAGGCGCTGCTGCTCGCCGCCGGAGAGGGTGATCGGAAAGGCTTTGGCGCGGTTCGGCAGGCCGACCTTGGCGAGCGCGGCCTGCGCGCGACGTGGCGCATCCTTGACCGGGTGGCCGACGATCGACAGTGGCAGGAGCACGTTGTCGAGAACGCTGCGGTCGAAGAGCAGTTTCTGGTCCTGAAAAATGAGCCCCAGCTTACGGCGCAGGTAGGGAATGGCGCTCTTGCGCAGTGCCGCGAGATTCTGGCCGTTGATCACGATGCTGCCCGAGGTTGGCCGCTCGATGGCGGCCAGCAGCTTGAACAGCGTCGATTTCCCGGCGCCCGAGTGTCCGGTCAGGAAGACCATTTCCCCGGCGGTGATCTCGAAGCTCACGTTCCTGAGCGCTTCGTGACCTTCAGGGTAGCGTTTGGTGACAGCGTTGGCAGTAATCACTCGAATAGCGCATCGACAAAGTCACGGGCGTGGAAGGGTCGCAGGTCGTCTATGCCTTCGCCGACGCCGATGTAGCGAACGGGTTTCGGACACTGGCGCGCGATCGCGGCGACGACACCGCCCTTGGCCGTGCCATCCAGTTTGGTCAGCACCAGGCCACTGACCTTGATCGCCTTGTCGAAGGCCATGACCTGCTGCAGTGAATTCTGGCCAAAACTGGCGTCGATGACCAGCAGGGTCTCGTGCGGTGCGGAGGGGTCGGCTTTCTGGATCACTCGCCGCACTTTGGCGATTTCGTCCATCAGATGCAACTGCGTGGGCAGGCGACCGGCCGTGTCGGCGAGCACGACGTCGATGCCGCGCGCCTTGGCGGCAGCAATGGCGTCGAAAATCACCGCCGCCGAGTCGCCGGACTGCTGGGCAATGACCGTCACCTTGTTGCGCTCGCCCCAGGTCTGCAACTGCTCACGCGCTGCGGCGCGGAAGGTGTCGCCTGCGGCAAGGAGAACCGACAGGCCCTGCGCCTGGAAGTGCTTGGCGAGTTTGCCGATCGAGGTCGTCTTGCCGGCACCGTTGACGCCGGCAATCATGATCACGAAAGGCTTGTGCGATTGCACATCGAGCGCCTCCTCGAGGGGCTGCAACAGCTCGTACATGGCGTCGGACAGCGCCTTCTGGATCGCCTCCGGGGTGGCCAGCTTGTCGCGTTTGGCGCGCGCCTTCAGCTGGTAGAGGAGATGCTGGGTGGCGTCCAGGCCGACGTCGCTGGTCAGCAGCACGGCTTCCAGTTCTTCCAGCAGTTGCTCATCGACCGTGCCGCGCGAGAACAGCGATTTCAGCCTGCCGCCAAACTGCGCACGCGTGCGCGACAGGCCGCTCTTCAGCCGGTAGCGCCACGAGGCTGCCGCCACCTCCGCGTTTTCGCCGACGCTTGGCGTGCTGCTGGCGGGAGTAGGCTTGGGAGCTTTTTTGTGGAAACCAAACATGGTGCTTTCGTGTCTCCAAGGCGGTCGGGAAGCGGGCCGGTGGTAAGATGCCGGCGCAAGTACCCGACACATCCGGCAATTTTATCAGAAGCGATTCATGCTCATGCGCCAGGCGAGACTGATTCCTCTATTGCTGCTCCTGGCCGCGCCTCTGCCCGCGCTGGCCGAAACCTTCGAGCAGCAGCTGCCGAACGGCCTGCGGGTCATCGTCAGGGAGGACAGGCGTGCGCCGACGGTCGTGCACATGGTCTGGTATCGCGCCGGCAGCATGGACGAAACAAATGGCCGAACCGGCGTCGCGCATGTTCTCGAACACATGATGTTCAAGGGTACACCGAGCGCCGGGCCAGGCGAGTTCAACCGTCGCGTCGCCGCTGCCGGCGGCCGTGACAATGCCTTCACCAGCCGCGACTACACGGCCTATTTCCAGCAGGTGCCGAAGCACCAGCTCGCCGAGATGATGCAGCTGGAGGCCGACCGCATGCGCCATCTCACCCTCGACCGCGACGAGTTCGCGCAGGAGCTCAGGGTGGTCATGGAGGAACGTCGCCTGCGCACCGATGATCAGCCGCAATCATTGCTCTTCGAGCAGCTGACCGCCAGTGCTTTTCAGGCGCACCCGTATCGCGTACCGATCATCGGCTGGATGAACGACCTCGAGAATCTGGCTCCTGCCGATGCGCGTGCCTGGTATGACAACTGGTATGCGCCGAACAATGCCTATGTGGTGGTCGTCGGCGACATCGATCACCAGGCAGTGTTCGCGCTTGCCGCGCAGCACTATGGTCCCCTGCCGGCGCGCCCGTTGCCGGTCAGGAAACCTCAGGACGAACCCCCTCAGCTCGGCACGCGTCGGCTGACCGTCAAGGCGCCGGCAGAACTGCCGCTGCTGATGATGGCCTACAAGGTGCCGGTCATCCGCAATGTCCACCAGGATGTCGATCCCTATGCGCTGGAAATTCTCGCCGCAGTGCTCTCCGGCCACGACGGCGCACGCTTGTCGACGAACCTGGTGCGCAGGCAACACCTGGCTGTCGAGGCTGAGGCCAGTTACGACTCGACCGCACGCGGCCCGGGCGTCTTCTACCTGCAGGGCTCGCCCAGCAAGGGAAAGACCGTCAGCGAACTCGAAGCCGGGCTGCGTGCTGAAATCGCTGCCGTGCGGCAGAACGCGGTCAGCGCGGATGAGCTTGTGCGTGCCAAGGCGCAACTGATTGCGGGCCAGATCTACAAGCTTGATTCGATGTTTGAGCAGGCCATGGAGATCGGCCAGCTGGAAGCGGTGGGTATTCCCTACACACAGAACCGGCGCCTGATCGAAAAATTGCAGGAGGTGACTGCCGAGCAGGTTCAGGCGGTCGCCCGCAAGTACTTCGGTGACCAGCAGCTGACGGTTGGCGACCTCGATCCGCAGCCCTTGCCGTCCGCAGCGGCTCGCCGATGAGTGCCTGGCGATGAGCTCCTGCAAGCTTCTGTTCCTGCTGTTGCTTTCTCTGGGCATGCAAATGACGCACGCCGCGCCCCAAATCGAGCGCTGGCAGACGACAGCCGGCGCGCGCGTGCTGTTCGTCGAGACCCATGCGCTGCCAATTGTCGACATTCAGGTCGATTTTGCCGCCGGCACGGCGTATGAAGGCACCGGGCAGGCGGGCGTCGCTTCCCTGACTCGGGAACTCGTCGAACTCGGGGTCGCCGGAATGGACGAGACGCAGCTAGCCGACCGGATGGCGGATGTCGGCGCCCAGCTGACCGGTGGCGTCGACCGGGATCGCGCTTCGATTGCTCTGCGTACGCTGTCGATGGCCGACAAGCGCACGGTTGCCTTCGATCTGCTTCGCGCCATCCTGAGCACGCCCCAGTTTCCCGCCACCGTTTTCGAGCGTGAGAAGGCGCGTTCCGTGGCTTCTCTCAAGGAAGCGCTCACCCGTCCAGAGACGCTCGCCGACCGGGCATTGTGGAGCGCCATGTACCCGTCGCATCCCTACGGACGGCAGGCGACGGCGGAGTCGGTGGCGGCGCTGGAACGGGCGCAGGTGCGCGCTTTCCATGCCGCCAATTACACCGCGCCGCGAGCGACGCTGACCATCGTTGGCGATCTGTCGCGTGCGCAAGCCGAGGCAGCGGCCGAGAAGCTGACTGCGGCACTGCCGGCAACGCCAGGAATGACCGCGATTGCCGTCCCGGAATTGCCGCGCTCCGGCGAGCAGCGGATTGCGCATCCGGCGCTGCAGGCGCACCTGCTGCTCGGATTGCCGGCGCTCAAACGCGGTGATCCTGATTTCTTCCCCCTGCTGGTCGGCAATTACTCGCTTGGCGGCGGAGGCTTTGTCTCCCGCCTGATGAAGGCGGTGCGCGATCAGCGAGGTCTGGCGTACAGCGTGCATAGTTATTTTCAGCCCCTGGCGCAGTTGGGGCCCTTCGAGATCGGTCTGCAGACCAAGAAGGAGCAAGCCCAGGAGGCGCTGAGGTTGACTCGCGAAGTACTCGCCGGCTTCCTGGCGCAAGGCCCGAGCGACGAGGAGTTGCTGGCGGCGAAGCAGAATCTGATGGGCAGTTTTCCGCTGCGCCTGGACAGCAATCGCGGGATTCTGAACAGCGTCGCGGTAATCGGTTTCTATGAGCTGCCGCTTGATTACCTCGATCGCTACCCGGACAACATCGAAAAAGTGACTCTCGCCGACATCAAGGCTGCGTTCGCGCGTCGTGTGCGCCCGGAACACCTGGTGACGGTGATCGTCGCCGGGGAGTGAGGCGCTGAATACGGTGCGCATCATCGGCGGGGAGTGGCGGCGGCGTGTCTTGCGCTTTCCCGATTCTCCAGGTCTGCGGCCGACGCCGGATCGTGTGCGCGAGACCCTGTTCAACTGGCTGGGCAACGACCTGAGCGGCCTTTCCTGCCTCGATCTGTTCGCTGGCAGCGGCGCGCTCGGCTTCGAGGCGGCGTCGCGCGGCGCGGCCAGAGTGACGCTGGTCGACAGCTCGCCGAAGGTGGTGGCCGCGCTTGAGCTCAACGCGAGAACGCTGGGCATGGCTGGGCGCCTGGAGATTGTGCGCTCGGATGCGGTAAGATTCGCAGCTTCCGCACGCTCGCGCTTTGACGTGCTGTTTCTCGATCCGCCTTTCAATGAGGGCTGGATCGAGCGTCTGGTGACGAACGTGCCGGCCATCCTGGCCGCGGATGGCGTGATTTACGTGGAGGCTGAAAGGGCTCTGGACGGTTGCGGCGACTGGCGCACGGTGCGTCGTGGGCGGGCAGGCCAGGTTTACTATCACTTGATGAGGCGAGGCGAAGCGGATGGCGCTGAATAGGCGGATGGCAATCTATGCAGGTACCTTCGACCCGATGACCCGGGGTCACGAGGATCTCGTGCGGCGCGCGAGCTGCCTTTTCGACCGGGTAATCGTGGGGATCGCCGAGAGCCAGCCGAAGCGGCCGTTTTTCTCTCTTGAAGAGAGGGTCGAGATGGCTCGCGAGTTGTTGGTGCCCTACCCGAACGCCGAAGTCTGCGGTTTCAACGGCCTGCTGATGGATTTTTTGCACGACAAAGGTGCCAAGGTGATCATCCGCGGCCTGCGCGCGGTGTCCGATTTCGACTATGAGTTCCAGATGGCGGGGATGAACAGAAACCTGTTCCCGGAGGTCGAAACACTGTTTCTGACCCCCGGTGAGCAGTACATGTTCATTTCGGCGACCATGGTGCGGGAAGTCGCCGTGCTCGGTGGCGATGTCAGCAAGTTCGTACACCCGGCCATCTGTGAGCGGCTGGCCAAACGAGTACGAGAAATTTCAACGATCTGAAGGAAGCACAAGAATGTCTCTGATTATTACCGATGAATGCATCAACTGCGACGTGTGCGAGCCCGAATGCCCGAACGAGGCGATCACGCAAGGGGAGGAAATCTACGAGATCGACCCCAACAAGTGTACAGAGTGTGTCGGGCACTACGATACGCCGCAGTGCGTCGAGGTGTGCCCGGTCGATTGCATTCCCAAGGATCCGGCGAATCAGGAAAGCGAAGACGTGCTGTGGATCAAATACGAAAAGCTTACCGGCAATCCTGGGCGGCCCTGAAAGCTGGCGCCGCAAGTTTGCCGACGAGCCGTCCCTGCTTCAGGGACGGCTTTTTTTCGAGCACCTGAGAGCCTCTCACCGACGATGGCTGCGGCGGCTATTCGGCTGTCGCCAGGGTCATTTCTCCGGCCATCGCCAGTTGCTGGCGTAGTTTCTGCTTGGCTGCCTCGAAGCGGGCGAGATGGGCCTTGCCGAGTGGAATGGCAATCGGCAAGGCAATGGCCAGCGGATCGACCGGCTTGTCCTTGACCCGGAACTCGTAGTGCAGATGTGGGCCGGTCGCCAAGCCGGTTTGTCCGACGTAGCCAATGGTGTCGCCCTGACGTACGCGCGCCCCTTTGCGAATTCCCTGGGCGAAGTTCTTGAGGTGGCCGTAAGCCGTCGAGTAGCTGCCTTGATGCTTGAGCACGATCAGGTTTCCGTAACCTCTCTCGCGCGCCGCCGTTTCGACGACACCGTCGGCAACCGCAAGAATGCCGGTCCCTGTGCGCGCCGCATAGTCCACGCCTTTGTGAGCTCGCCAGGTGCGCAGTATGGGATGGAAACGTGCGCCTGAAAAGCCCGACGAGATACGGGAGAATTCTATCGGTGAGCGTAGAAACGCCTTGCGCAGGCTGCTGCCGTCGGCCGCGTGGTATGCGCCCTCGCCCTGCTCCGGCTGAAACCAGTAGGCTTGCAAGACGTTCTGGTCATTGACCAGCTCGGCAGCCAGGATGCGCCCGCTACGTACGGCCTGGCCGCGGTAGGTGAGAGTCTCGTAAACCAGCGAAAAGCGGTCTCCCTTGCGCAGGTCGCGATGGAAATCGACCTCGCTGCCAAAAATAGCCACCATTTGCATGGCGATGGCGTCGGGAATGTCGGCGTCGTCGGTCGCACCGAACAGCGAGTGGTGGATTTCACCGGACTTGACGACCGTCCGGCTCTCCAGTTGCAGCGCTTGTTCATGAGCGACGAAGCCGTCACCGCTGCGTTCGACGACCAGCAGCGCGTCCTTGCCGGGTAGCTCGACATAGAGGCTGTGCAGATCTCCCCAGGCGCCGGCCCTGGCGCTGACGGTATTGCCCGGCTGCAAGTGCCGAGCCATATCCTTTGCTTGCCGGTTGCTGCGGATGAAATCTAGCGCTTCCCCGTCGTAGATGCCCAGGCGGTGCATCAGGCTGGCGATCGTGTCGCTGCGGCGGACACGCTCCTCGCGCAGAAATACCGTGCTGCCGGTATCAAGCAGAGTGATGGATGGCGCCGGCAGTTTTTCGAGAACTGTGGTCAGCTTGACGGTAGCGTCCTTGGCCGACGGGGCAACGGCGAATGCGGCGACCATGCCGAGCAGTGAAAAGCCACCGATGGCGGCTGCTGCCCAGCGGTGACGACGCAGTCGGTCGATCGTTGGGTGTGAATGCGTTAGAATCCGGCTCTCCTTGATATCCATGGGTTGTCGGCGACAAAACCGCTGCAGTCTAGCAAAAAACCCTGCTTCCCAGAAGCTCTCTGGGCAGAAACCATAGAGGTTTGCATGCGCGCTGTTGAACACGACCTCACGCAGATCAAGCGTGGGTGCGAAGAATTGTTGATTGAAGTCGAGCTGATCGAGAAGCTGAAAAGCGGCCGTCCACTGCGCATCAAGGCCGGCTTCGACCCCACCGCTCCCGATCTTCACCTCGGGCACACGGTGCTGATCAACAAGCTCAGGCATTTTCAGGATCTGGGTCACCACGTGCTGTTCCTTATCGGCGACTTCACCGGCATGATCGGCGATCCGACCGGCAAGAACGTCACTCGGCCACCGTTGTCGCGCGAGCAGATCCTTGAAAACGCCAGGACTTATCAGGAGCAGGTGTTCAAGATTCTCGATCCCGAAAAGACCGAGGTCTGTTTCAACTCCACCTGGTTCGACCCCTTTGGTGCCTCCGGAATGATCCGCCTGGCTGCGCTGCACACGGTTGCACGGATGCTCGAGCGCGACGATTTTGCCAAGCGCTATCGCAGCGGGCAGCCGATTGCCATTCACGAACTGCTCTACCCGCTTTGCCAGGGCTATGATTCGGTGGCCATGAAGGCCGACGTCGAACTCGGTGGCACCGACCAGAAATTCAACCTGCTGGTTGGCCGCGAGTTGCAGAAGCATTTCGGCCAGGCGCCACAGTGCATTTTGACCATGCCGCTGCTCGAAGGGCTGGACGGCGTCAACAAGATGTCCAAGTCACTGGGCAACTACGTCGGAATCAACGAGCCACCGAGCGAGATGTTCGGCAAGCTGATGTCGATTTCGGACGAGCTGATGTGGCGCTACTTCGAGCTCTTGTCGTTCCGCGCCAGCGACGCGATCGAGGCGCTCAAGGGCAGGGTGGCTGGTGGCGGCAACCCGCGCGATGCCAAAGTTCTCCTGGCGCAGGAAATCGTCGAGCGCTTTCATGGCCGAGCCGCCGCCGGGCAGGCGCTCGCCGATTTCGACGCGCGCTTCCGGCATGGTGCGATCCCCGATGACATTGCCGAGGTGTGCTTGCCGGCTAGTGGCTTGTCGCTGGGTGTCGCGCAGGTCCTCAAACAGTCGGGACTCACCGCGAGTACCTCCGAGGCCCTGCGCATGATTGACCAGGGCGGCGTCAAGGTCGATGGTTGTCGGGTCGACGACAAGCAACTCGTCCTGCTTCTCGGGCACAGCTACGTGCTGCAGGTGGGCAAGCGGAAGTTCGCGCGGGTGAGTATTGCCTGAGCCCTGCACGGGTCAAAGGCGGCTCCCGCTGCTGATTTGATCAATGATCCGCGAATTGTTTGGCGAAAGGGTTGACGCCCACTTTTGAGCCTGTATAATTCGCACCTTCGCTGCCGAACACGACAAAAAAACTTTTTAAAATCAAGTTGTTATGTCGCATGCGTGTGGTTGGGAGGTGGCCTTTTGGGGCCGCGCAGGAAGTGGCAGACGATCTTGGCGGGTTTGACGAAACAAGTGTTGACGCCGCCGGAAACGACTGTATAATGCGCCCCTCTCGCTGCTCGGGAACAACGGCAGCACGGCGGTTCGACCAAATGGTCGTTCCACCAGCTCTTTAAAAATGAGACAACCGATAGGTGTGGGTTCTTGATCTGGGACGGTCTGTTTAGGCGGATTGTCAAAAAAGATGGAGTAACTCGCACGGAAGTAAGACTGCTGGTCTGGGGAGACTTGGGCTGGCAGGAAGAACGTCGAGCGAGGGTTTTAGGATTTGAACTGAAGAGTTTGATCCTGGCTCAGATTAAACGCTGGCGGCATGCCTTACACATGCAAGTCGAACGGCAGCACGGGGGCAACCCTGGTGGCGAGTGGCGGACGGGTGAGTAATGCATCGGAACGTGCCCTGAAGTGGGGGATAACGCAGCGAAAGCTACGCTAATACCGCATATTCTGTGAGCAGGAAAGCAGGGGATCGCAAGACCTTGCGCTTTGGGAGCGGCCGATGTCGGATTAGCTAGTTGGTGGGGTAATGGCCTACCAAGGCGACGATCCGTAGCGGGTCTGAGAGGATGATCCGCCACACTGGGACTGAGACACGGCCCAGACTCCTACGGGAGGCAGCAGTGGGGAATTTTGGACAATGGGCGAAAGCCTGATCCAGCCATGCCGCGTGAGTGAAGAAGGCCTTCGGGTTGTAAAGCTCTTTCGGCGGGGAAGAAATTGCTTGGGTTAATACCCTGAGTAGATGACGGTACCCGAATAAGAAGCACCGGCTAACTACGTGCCAGCAGCCGCGGTAATACGTAGGGTGCGAGCGTTAATCGGAATTACTGGGCGTAAAGCGTGCGCAGGCGGTTTTGTAAGTCAGATGTGAAATCCCCGGGCTCAACCTGGGAACTGCATTTGAGACTGCAAGACTGGAGTTTGGCAGAGGGGGGTGGAATTCCACGTGTAGCAGTGAAATGCGTAGAGATGTGGAGGAACACCGATGGCGAAGGCAGCCCCCTGGGCCAATACTGACGCTCATGCACGAAAGCGTGGGGAGCAAACAGGATTAGATACCCTGGTAGTCCACGCCCTAAACGATGTCAACTAGGTGTTGGGAGGGTTAAACCTTTTAGTGCCGTAGCTAACGCGTGAAGTTGACCGCCTGGGGAGTACGGCCGCAAGGCTAAAACTCAAAGGAATTGACGGGGACCCGCACAAGCGGTGGATGATGTGGATTAATTCGATGCAACGCGAAAAACCTTACCTACCCTTGACATGTCAGGAATCCTGGAGAGATTTGGGAGTGCTCGCAAGAGAACCTGAACACAGGTGCTGCATGGCTGTCGTCAGCTCGTGTCGTGAGATGTTGGGTTAAGTCCCGCAACGAGCGCAACCCTTGTCATTAATTGCCATCATTAAGTTGGGCACTTTAATGAGACTGCCGGTGACAAACCGGAGGAAGGTGGGGATGACGTCAAGTCCTCATGGCCCTTATGGGTAGGGCTTCACACGTCATACAATGGTCGGTCCAGAGGGTTGCCAACCCGCGAGGGGGAGCCAATCTCAGAAAGCCGATCGTAGTCCGGATCGCAGTCTGCAACTCGACTGCGTGAAGTCGGAATCGCTAGTAATCGCGGATCAGCATGCCGCGGTGAATACGTTCCCGGGTCTTGTACACACCGCCCGTCACACCATGGGAGCGGGTTCTGCCAGAAGTAGTTAGCCTAACCGCAAGGAGGGCGATTACCACGGCAGGGTTCGTGACTGGGGTGAAGTCGTAACAAGGTAGCCGTAGGGGAACCTGCGGCTGGATCACCTCCTTTCTAGAGAAAAACTGGATCGAGAGCTCACAACCTATCGGTTGTCACAAGCGGCACAAGCGGATGGGTCTGTAGCTCAGTCGGTTAGAGCATCGTCTTGATAAGGCGAGGGTCGTTGGTTCGATTCCAACCAGACCCACCAGCGTATCGGCGGAAGGCGGCGGAAAGTGATTGAGGCCCATCTGGCGGCATGCTGGAGGTGTTGTCACCCGGTACCCGGGGGATTAGCTCAGCTGGGAGAGCACCTGCTTTGCAAGCAGGGGGTCGTCGGTTCGATCCCGTCATCCTCCACCACCCGCAACTTGTGAGATGTCAGGCCTGAAGAGTTTGTGGACTCTTCAGGCCTGACCCCTTACGGGGCTCGTGCTCTTTAACAAAATGGAAGAAGGTAGTATCACCGGTTAAACGCAGTCGGTTTGATGCGTGGAGAGGCCGGTGATACGGTTGTGATTGCATCGATCTCCCTGTTGATTCAGGGAGAGCACAAAGGAGTTGCCTGTAGTCTGGAGGTCTCGCAAGAGAGCTTAAGGTTATAGGATCAAGCGAATAAGTGCATGTGGTGGATGCCTTGGCGATTACAGGCGATGAAGGACGTACAAGCCTGCGAAAAGCTCTGGGGAGCTGGCAATGAAGCTTTGATCCAGAGATATCCGAATGGGGAAACCCACTCCGCAAGGAGTATCCCACGCTGAATATATAGGCGTGAGGAAGCGAACCCGGCGAACTGAAACATCTAAGTAGCCGGAGGAAAAGAAATCAACCGAGATTCCCAAAGTAGTGGCGAGCGAACTGGGAACAGCCTGCAAGTGATAGCAATTGAGTTAGCGGAAGCCTCTGGAAAGTGGCGCCATAGTGGGTGAAAGCCCCGTACGCGAAAACTTGGTTGTGGTACTAAGCTTGCGACAAGTAGGGCGGGGCACGAGAAATCCTGTCTGAACATGGGGGGACCATCCTCCAAGGCTAAATACTCGTAATCGACCGATAGCGTACCAGTACCGTGAGGGAAAGGCGAAAAGAACCCCGGGAGGGGAGTGAAATAGATCCTGAAACCGCATGCATACAAACAGTGGGAGCCCCTTCGTGGGGTGACTGCGTACCTTTTGTATAATGGGTCAGCGACTTACGTTCAGTAGCGAGCTTAACCGAATAGGGGAGGCGTAGGGAAACCGAGTCTGATAAGGGCGATTAGTTGCTGGGCGTAGACCCGAAACCAAGTGATCTATCCATGGCCAGGATGAAGGTGCGGTAACACGCACTGGAGGTCCGAACCCACTAATGTTGAAAAATTAGGGGATGAGCTGTGGATAGGGGTGAAAGGCTAAACAAACTTGGAAATAGCTGGTTCTCTCCGAAAACTATTTAGGTAGTGCCTCAAGTATCACCGACGGGGGTAAAGCACTGTTATGGCTAGGGGGTCATCGCGACTTACCAAACCATTGCAAACTCAGAATACCGTTGAGTGCGAGCTTGGGAGACAGACATCGGGTGCTAACGTCCGGTGTCAAGAGGGAAACAACCCAGACCGCCGATTAAGGTCCCAAAGACATAGTTAAGTGGGAAACGAGGTGGGAAGGCTTAGACAGCCAGGAGGTTGGCTTAGAAGCAGCCATCCTTTAAAGAAAGCGTAATAGCTCACTGGTCGAGTCGTCCTGCGCGGAAGATATAACGGGGCTCAAACTATGCACCGAAATCGCGGATATCCGTAAGGATATGGTAGGAGAGCGTTCTGTAAGCCGTTGAAGGTGTCTTGAGAAGGATGCTGGAGGTATCAGAAGTGCGAATGCTGACATGAGTAGCGATAAAGGGAGTGAAAAGCTCCCTCGCCGAAAGCCCAAGGTTTCCTGCGCAACGTTCATCGGCGCAGGGTGAGTCGGCCCCTAAGGCGAGGCTGAAAAGCGTAGTCGATGGGAAACAGGTCAATATTCCTGTACCTCTTTGTAATGCGATGGGGGGACGGAGAAGGTTAGGTCAGCCGGGTGTTGGACGTCCCGGTTCAAGCGTGTAGGAAGGTCTTTTAGGCAAATCCGGAAGATCAATTCTGAGGCGTGATAACGAGTGGTCTTTGACCGCGAAGTGATTGATACCATGCTTCCAAGAAAAGCCTCTAAGCTTCAGTTACAGAGAGACCGTACCGCAAACCGACACAGGTGGGCAGGATGAGAATTCTAAGGCGCTTGAGAGAACTCAGGAGAAGGAACTCGGCAAATTTGCACCGTAACTTCGGGATAAGGTGCGCCCTGATAGGTTGAAGCCCCTCGCGGGTGTAGGCTGAAAGGGTTGCAGTGAAATGGTGGCTGCGACTGTTTAATAAAAACACAGCACTCTGCAAACACGAAAGTGGACGTATAGGGTGTGACGCCTGCCCGGTGCCGGAAGGTTAAGTGATGGGGTGCAAGCTCTTGATCGAAGCCCCGGTAAACGGCGGCCGTAACTATAACGGTCCTAAGGTAGCGAAATTCCTTGTCGGGTAAGTTCCGACCTGCACGAATGGCGTAACGATGGCCACACTGTCTCCTCCTGAGACTCAGCGAAGTTGAAATGATTGTGAAGATGCAATCTCCCCGCGGTTAGACGGAAAGACCCCATGAACCTTTACTGTAGCTTTGCATTGGACTTTGAACCAATCTGTGTAGGATAGGTGGGAGGCTGTGAAACTGGGACGCTAGTTCTGGTGGAGCCAACCTTGAAATACCACCCTGGTTTGTTTGAGGTTCTAACCATGGCCCGTGAATCCGGGTCTGGGACCGTGCATGGTAGGCAGTTTGACTGGGGCGGTCTCCTCCTAAAGTGTAACGGAGGAGTACGAAGGTACGCTAGGTACGGTCGGACATCGTGCTGATAGTGCAATGGCATAAGCGTGCTTGACTGCGAGACTCACACGTCGAGCAGGTACGAAAGTAGGTCATAGTGATCCGGTGGTTCTGTATGGAAGGGCCATCGCTCAACGGATAAAAGGTACTCTGGGGATAACAGGCTAATACCGCCCAAGAGTTCATATCGACGGCGGTGTTTGGCACCTCGATGTCGGCTCATCACATCCTGGGGCTGTAGTCGGTCCCAAGGGTATGGCTGTTCGCCATTTAAAGTGGTACGTGAGCTGGGTTTAAAACGTCGTGAGACAGTTTGGTCCCTATCTGCCGTGGGCGCTGGAAATTTGAAGGGGGCTGCTCCTAGTACGAGAGGACCGGAGTGGACGAACCTCTGGTGTACCGGTTATGACGCCAGTCGTATTGCCGGGTAGCTAAGTTCGGAAGAGATAAACGCTGAAAGCATCTAAGCGTGAAACTCGCCTTAAGATAAGATTTCCCTGGGGACTTGATCCCCCTGAAGGGTCGTGGTAGACCACCACGTTGATAGGCTG